>DAIAMA010000283.1 GCA_027438535.1 bacterium | reverse complement strand
AAGGGGGGATACTATGCTGAAACTATCATGCATTTACTAAATTCCTGGTAGATCCAAAATTGTCATGCGCAAGTTGACCCCGCTTTTCCTCGATTCGCTACTCGGGCGCGTATTTGCCTTGTACTATGCGCCAGCCGGCCCAGCGCGCGGCGCGCTGCTCTATATTCCGCCCCTGGGCGAAGAAATGAACCGTTGCCGCGCATTGGTCGCGGCGCAGGCGCGTGCTTGTGCCGAGCGCGGTTACGCGGTCATGCTGCTCGATCTATATGGCACGGGCGATAGCGGCGGCGAACTGGCTGACGCAAGCTGGGATGCATGGCGCGCGGATATTGCCGCCGCCGCCGACTGGCTGCACGGGCATATCGGCGTTGCCATCACGCTTTGGGGCTGCCGCCTGGGCGCGCTGCTCGCCGCCGATGTGGCCAGTCGCGACCCCGCGCGCTATACGCGCTTGCTGCTATGGCAGCCGGTGATCGATGGCAAAACATTCGTGACGCAAACCCTGCGCCAGCGCGTCGCATTTCTCATGGATCGCAGTTTACCCCCGGAAACTACCGATCAAATGCGCGCCGAATCGCGGGCTGGAAAATCCGTGGTGGTATCGGGCTATGTCATCCCCGGTGCGCTGATCAACGCCATCGATCAGCTTCGCATCGCGGAATGCCAATTAAGCCACGTGCACATCGACTGGCTGGAAAACATTTCCGAGCCGGGTAAACCCCTGTCCATCGGCAGTCAAAAAGCGATCGATGGTTTGCGCTCGCAAGGAGCGGAAGTTAGGGCACAACCCTTTTCCGCACCACCAATCTGGCAACTGCATGAGCGCGATGAAGCGGCCGATCTCCTCGCGAAAACCACCGCATTGTTCGAGTGTGCGCCATGACCGTGGAAGAAATCGCGCTCGCATTCGAGTGCCAAGGCGCACCGCTCATCGGCATCGTGCATCGCCCAGCGCAGCCCGCCCGGCGCGGCGTCCTTGCGATCGTAGCGGGTGGCCCGCAATACCGTGCCGGCTGCTGCCGGCAACTCGTCTACATGGCACGCGCGCTGGCGGGAAAAGGCATCCCTGTCATGCGCTTCGACTATCGCGGCATGGGCGACAGCGGCGGTGAATTTCTTGGCTTCGAGCAAGTCGAAGAGGACTTTGCCGCAGCGCTGAAAGCCTTTACCCAAACCGTCCCCGGCCTCGATGAGGTGGTGCTTTGGGGCGGCTGCGACGCGGCTTCCGCCATCCTCATCAACGCGCACCGTTACCCCATCGTCACCGGCCTTATCCTTGGCAACCCCTATGCGCATTCCGAGGAAACGCGCGCCGCGGTAGAGCGCCAGTATTATCTGGCCCGGCTGCGCGACAAAGCTTTCTGGTTCAAAGTACTCAAGCTTAAATTTAAGCTGCTCCCCGCGCTGCGCTCGGTGATAAAAGCCTTCGTGCCCAAACGTAGCGGCCCGATCAACGCTCAGCCGGGACCAGCAGCACGCGCGCCATTCACGCCGCGCATGCTCGAAGGGCTCAAACGTTTTCGTGGCCGAATTTTACTCATGATGAGCGGGCAAAGCCTAACTTCGCAGGAATTCGACGAACTTGTGGCCCGTGTTCCCGAGTGGAAAAAAGCCGTGCGTGCCGCCAACATTGAACGTGCCGACATTTTAGAAGCGGATCAGGCATTCTCCACCATCGAGGCGCGGGAACGCATGATAGCTACCGCGGAACAATGGCTCGCGCGTTGGCCCAAATAAGCGCCGGCGCGCTTCAATCAGGTGGACTAGAATAGCGATCACCTTAAAAGCGGTAGAATTTGAAATGCGATACGCAAAGCCAAGCTCACCACAAACGATAATGGAAATGCAATGTTTTATGCACTGCGTCAACGCCTGAACTACCGGTGGTTCGATTTTAAGAATCGCGCCGTCCTTTCCACTCCGCCCTTGGTCTGCGACCCCAGCGGGCCGTTTTTCCTTACCCAATTGTGCCGCCGCGATTTGATCATGTATCTAGCCGCGGTCAAAACCTTCAGCCAATCGATACGGCCTTCTCGCGTACACGCACTCGACGACGGCTCGCTCACCGCCGAGGATCGTGCGCTACTCCGCGCGCACATCGAGGGCATTGTTTTCCT
>DAIAMA010000282.1 GCA_027438535.1 bacterium | reverse complement strand
ATGATTACACCGAGCTGGAAGCCATGCTGCACGCTATTCGCGAAGCGGGCGGGGTGATCGAAGAAATGGAATTGGTGAAGCCCGATTTGGAAGAAGTGTTTGTCCAAGTCATGCATCAACACTAACTATGACCATTTTCTACGCCCTGTTCTACAAAGAGTTGCTGCGCTTCTACAAGGTGCTGTTGCAAACGGTGCTGGCTCCCGTCGTTACCGCGCTGCTATATTTGCTGATCTTCTCCCATGTATTGTCGAGCCATGTGCAAGTGTACGAAGGTGTGCATTACACCGCGTTTTTGGTTCCGGGGCTGGTGATGATGTCGGTGCTGCAAAACGCCTTCGCCAATAGCTCGTCCAGCCTGATTCAATCCAAGATCACCGGCAATATCGTGTTCGTATTGCTGCCGCCGATTTCTTACGCGCAGTTTTTTCTCGCTTATGTCGCGGCGGCGATCGTGCGCGGCATGGTGGTGGGTCTGGGAGTGTTTTTGGTCGCGGTGGTTGAAATACTTGCGCCCGAAGTTTATGAAGTGGAATTCACCGATGAGGAGGGTCGCGCCTACGCGAGCCTTGCGCTGCGTGCCGACCAACTCTTGGCGCTGCATTACCATCCTGTAGCAGCCTGATCTATTTCCCGGAAACCGAGGCGGGCTTCTCGTGAACCTTCCTCTAGCCTGGTCATCGCCGGTTTAGTGGCGCAAGGTGAAACCACGGTCGAGCGCATCTATCACATCGACCGCGGTTACGAATGCATCGAAGAAAAATTGTCGCAACTTGGCGCGCGGATTAAGCGGGTGCATTGATTTTTTGGGGATCCAAATTTCGTGGTTGGTCTGGTTGAAAATCGCGGCATTGCAAAATTCGTGTTTGCGTTGATGCTTCGGCTTAGGGGCTTATGTCTGGATAGTACCGGGGCTGACGCTGACAAACAGGATTATGAAACGATCGGTACAGGGCCGAAAGTGGTTCGTCGCGAAGCTTGTGTGTTCGTTGCTAGAACCTCGGCCATTCCAGACGGCTGATCGCGACATCTATTGAAGTAATCGAATCGAACATCCAAGACTGGAATTTCAACCAAGATGACCATTTCCTATGAATAAGTACATGCTAGTTCTGACATTTCTGGTCTGCACTTTTTCGAGCCTTGTTGCCCAAAGCGCCGAAATAGAACGGCCCAGACTGATTTCCGAGCAGCTTTCCGTGGCATACAACGGGAAAGGTGAAAGTCAAGAACTTACTTGGGAGAAGGCTCTTCTCAGCTTGAATATCCCGGGATTTTCTCCGCATGTAGAAAGTAATCAATGGTCGGTCACGGCTTGTAATTACGACACCGCATTAGCAACGTTGCGAAAGATTCGATCGCAATTGGGAGAAACATCGGCCTACCAAGAGATATGGGCTCTGAACCAAGACAAGGTTCTTTCAGTCTGTAGTTCCCGTCCACACGATGACAGCCCGCCCATAAGACCACAAGGAAGATCGCTTCCAAGGCGAGCGCTCAGTGATTATCTGTATCAACTAGGGAGCTGGTATTTTTATAAACGCCAGTACGAACCCGCGCTCGCCAATTATCAGCGCGTCGAAAAAATGATTGGCGCGCCTCAACGAGCGTATGCAGCGTACATGGTGATGCGAACGCTAACCTATCTGGATCGACCCGATGAGGCGTATCGAAAGATTGAGCAGATTCTGGCGGATCGCTCGTTGGCAGAGATACATTCGATTACGGGAAACTATCGTTTCGTGATCATGAGTAATAGTAGCTACCTCTCTGCGCGCCAGCATATTTCCCCTGAACTCGCAGAAAAACATTTGCGCTGGCTTCTAAGCATTATTAGCGTTAATCCAGAGAACACAACGAATCCACAACAGGCAGCTAAGGATTCCTCGGATGCCATGATGCAACTTAATTCATACTTTCCTGAATATGACTACGACTCACACGCAATTGATTGGTGGCTAGAAAATACCACACCAGATTCCCCTCGCATGCAAGCTGTCATGTCTGTTGCGCCGAAGGTGGATCTGATCGATTGGATGCAGGCGAAATGGGCATACAACATCTTTGCCATTGACTGGATCTGGACATTGCATGATGGGCAAAATCCATATTGGGAACAGAA
>DAIAMA010000281.1 GCA_027438535.1 bacterium | reverse complement strand
TTGGATGCGGTGTTGCGCCGTCCTGGCATCACGCTGTTGATTGCCTTTGGAGTTTTGGCAACGTCACTGTGGCCAATATCACAATTGGGAGGTGAGTTCCTGCCACCGCTCGATGAAGGAGACCTGCTCTACATGCCCTCTGCCTTGCCAGGGCTATCCGCGGCCAAAGCGGCCGAACTGCTGCAACAGACGGACCGTCTGATCAAAACGGTGCCGGAAGTGGCACGCGTATTCGGCAAGGCCGGGCGGGCAGAAACGGCCACCGATCCCGCACCCATGGAAATGTTCGAAACCACGATCCAGTTCAAGCCGCGCGATCAATGGCGTCCCGGCATGACGCCCGAGTTGCTGCTCAAGGCGCTGAATAAAGCGGTCCAAGTGCCGGGGCTGACCAATTTGTGGGTGCCGCCCATCCGCAATCGCATCGACATGCTCGCCACCGGCATCAAAAGCCCCATCGGGGTGAAAGTATCGGGCAGCAATCTGGACCAGATCGACCGCGTCACCCAGGCGATCGAACAAGTCGCCAAAACCGTGCCGGGCGTGAGTTCCGCACTGGCGGAACGCCTCACCGGCGGACACTATATCAATGTCGACATTGACCGCGGCGCCGCTGCCCGCTATGGGCTGAATGTGAACGACGTGCAGTCGGTGGTGGCGAGCCTGATCGGCGGCGAGAATGTAGGCGAGACGGTGGAAGGACTGGCGCGTTTCCCGATCAACGTGCGCTACGATCGCGCCTGGCGCAACTCGCCCGAGGCGCTAACGCGTTTGCCCATCCTTACCCCCACCGGCGAGCAAATTACGCTTGGCACGGTGGCTAAAATCGGCATCAGCGACGGCCCGCCCATGCTTAAGAGCGAAAATGCGCGCCCGACCGGTTGGGTCTATATCGACGTGAACGGCCGTGATCTGGCTTCGACGGTAGACGATCTGCGCCAGGCGGTGGCACGCCAGGTCAAGCTGGAGCCCGGCATGAGCGTGGCCTACAGCGGCCAGTTCGAATATTTGGAACGCGCCAACGCACGCCTCAAGCTGGTGGTGCCGGCGACCTTGCTGATTATCTTCGTGCTGCTCTACTTTACCTTCAAGCGTTTTGATGAAGCCCTCCTCATCATGGCCACTTTGCCGTTCGCGCTCACCGGCGGCGTATGGTTTCTCTATCTGATGGGCTATAACTTGTCGGTGGCAACCGGGGTGGGATTCATCGCACTGGCCGGCGTATCCGCCGAATTCGGCGTGATTATGCTGCTCTACCTGAAGAATGCCTGGCATGCCCGGCGCGAGGCAGGGCAAGGCAATGATGCAGGGCTGCTCGATGCGATCCGCGAAGGCGCGGTATTGCGCATACGCCCCAAAGCCATGACGGTGGCGGTCATCATAGCCGGCCTGTTGCCGATACTTCTGGCGAGCGGCACGGGCAGCGAGATCATGAGCCGCATCGCCGCGCCCATGCTGGGCGGCATGGTGACCGCGCCGCTGTTGTCGCTTTTCGTCATCCCGGCAGCCTACCGCTTGATGCGGCGACGCGAAGCGAAACCTGGTTAGTTAAATTAACTCCTGCAGTAAAGCCGGAGGCTTACCTGACTGAATCATCCCTTAGGCAGCTTTTTAACTGCAAAGAGTTTTAGCTTCGCTTCGATTGAGGCAAGCACCTCAAAATCTCTATCATCATGCAGTAATCGCACTCTATGCTCAATCGCAATCTGTGCGATGAGACAATCATGCGGACTGCGTGGCGTATAGCCCCGGACACGGCAACGCAAGTAAAGCTCAGCCGCTTTTTCGTATGTTTTAATAGGGTGATTAGGGAGAAGAAAAGGGAGTGTGGAGAAATACTCGCGCAATTTAAGTAGGCGCTCCGCCGATGCCGCTCCTTGCAGAATCTCTTGATAGATGACTGGCGTCAGGGCGGCCTCGCTACCCTCCAATAGTTTGCGTAGTACCGCGGTTTGGGATGTCGCCTGGTCTCTCAGCAGGTCTATCCAGACCGAGCTGTCAACGAGTACCACGGCCCATATTCGCGCGTGTTGCGCGCACGTCGTAATCCGGCGCGATTAAGTCCTGACCGACCAAGTCGAGAACATTTTTTCGTTTGCGAAGGGCGACAATTTCACGCAAGGCAAG
>DAIAMA010000280.1 GCA_027438535.1 bacterium | reverse complement strand
CTGCGCCACGCCTAAATCCGGGGCGTATTCGATGCCGGGCAGGCGCAGGCCATAGGCTTGCCCAGCGTGTTCCGCTTCGAGAATCATACAGGTGAGTCGCGATAACCGGGTCTCGGTATCGGACTCGCGCAGCATGGCCCAATCCAGCCACAGGGTCGCCGCGCCGGGCGTGGTGAATTGTTTGGTCAGCAGTGCGGTATTCTTGCTCGACGCTTTCCATGCCACATGGCGCGGCGCATCGCCCAAGCGGTATTCGCGCAAGCCGGAAAAATCTTCCGCGCCTTCTTGCTGCGTGCCGAGGGTGCCGCTTTGATCCGCGTTTTCGCCCAGCGGCAGCAGAAGACCCGTCAGCGGTTTGGGGTACACCAAACACCGGCTGCCGAAATCCACATAGCTCCAGGCGCGAAACAGGCCCAAAGGAAAGTAGGTGAAGAGCGTGAAGCGGCCGGGGATCAACCAGCCGCGTTGGGTGGTGGGAACGCTCAGCGGCGCGCATTGCTGGCCGGGTTCGAGCAGATCGACCCACTGCGGCGCTTGTTTTTGCCAGCGCAGACCGATGGCGGGGCGCGCGCCGGATGCATCCAAGCACAGATAAAATTCGGCGGGCTCGCCCGCGAATACCGGCGCCACACCGCCGGCGCTAATGTGCACGCCGGCAAGATTGCGATAGGTATGCAGCATGCCTACCACTCCCAGCCCCACCAGCAGAAACGTGAGCACGAAACCCAAGCTCAAGCCGTAATTGATCGAACCTAACAGCATCAATAGCAGGAATACCGCGAATAATAAGCCGCGCCGCGTGGGGAGAATGTAGATGCGGCGGCGGTTAAGCGTCACCGTGCCGGTATCGATGTCGCGGCCGCGAATCAAATTCGCGAGCAGGGGGAAGAGGCGGGAGAGTAGGTTCGCTGGCATCGCGCAGAAAGCTAAAGGAGCGGCGCTAAATTGAAACTATATTTTTTGCCACAGAGAACACAGAGCACACAGAGAAAAACCGGATGGCACATATTTCCGTATCGCGTGCGCTGGTTAAACAACGGCTTTCCTCTGTGAACTCTGTGATCTCTGTGGCAAATCGCTTTTTAAGGAATTGCCACGGACGCGAGCAAGGCTTGCGCTGCTGCGGCACCGGATTCATTGCCGCCTGCCGGGCGCAGGCGATGGCCGGCGACGGCAGCGAACACGGCTTGCACGTCTTCCGGCACGACTTGGCGCCGGCTGTTGAGCAAGGCCCAAGCTTGCGCGCCGCGAATGAGCCCGATCCCGGCGCGCGGCGAGAGCCCGAGCGTGAAGCGCGCCGGCTGGCGCGTGGCATGGAGCAGCGCTTGCACATAATCCAGCAGCGCATCGGCGATGTGAATGCCGGCGACTTCGCGTTGCAGCGCATGGATGCCTTGCGGATCCAGCAGCGGGGAGAGTTGTGCCAACATGTCGCGCCGGTCTTGGCCGGTGAGCAGGACGCGTTCGGCTTGGCGCTCGGGATAGCCGAGTTCGATGCGCATCAGAAAGCGGTCGAGCTGCGATTCCGGCAAGGGAAAAGTGCCGACTTGATGCACCGGATTTTGCGTGGCAATGACGAAGAACGGTTCCGGCAGTTTGCGCGTTTCGCCTTCCACCGTGACTTGGTGTTCTTCCATAGCTTCCAGCAGTGCGCTTTGCGCTTTGGGTGTGGCGCGGTTCACTTCATCGGCGAGAATCACTTGCGCGAAAATCGGGCCGGGATGAAATACGAAGCCGTTGCGCTCGCGGTCGTACACCGAGACGCCGAGAATATCCGCCGGCAGCAGATCGCTGGTGAATTGGATGCGGTGAAATTGCAGGCCGAGGGTTTGCGCCAGCACATGCGCCAGCGTGGTTTTTCCCATGCGCAAAAAATCCTCAATATCTTCGGGCTGCCGTTCCATCTCCAAGGCTGCGATATTTATTTGACCGCCAGCATCGGCATATCGATCTACCCATTCGACGATGACAATATCGACGAATTAATCAAACATGCCGATTCGGCCATGTATCACGCCAAGCAAATGGGGCGAAACAATTTCCAGTTCTATGGCGAACATCTTAACGCGCAGACGCGCGAACGGCTGCTGCTCGAAATGGCTTTGCGCCAAGCGCTAGAGCGCCAAGAATTCGTGTTG
>DAIAMA010000027.1 GCA_027438535.1 bacterium | reverse complement strand
ACACATCTTTGATAGCGGCGCAGATCTCGTCGGTATCCACCAGCACGATTTCATCCACGTGCTTGCGGCACAGGCGGAAGGTTTCCTCGCCGACTTGTTTGACCGCCACGCCGTCGGCGAACAGACCGACCTGCTGCAACAACACCCGTTCTTTTTTCTTCAGCGAACGGTACATGGCATCGGCGTCGGCGGGTTCCACGCCGATGATTTTGATTTCCGGGCGCAGGGCTTTGACATACACGGCGATGCCGGAGATTAGCCCGCCGCCGCCCACCGGCACGAAGATGGCGTGAATCGGCTTGGCCCACTGGCGCAGGATTTCCATGCCCACCGTGCCCTGGCCGGCGATCACATCGGGATCGTCGTAGGGGTGGATGAAAGTTAATTTGTGTTTTTTCTCCAGCGCGCGCGCGTGGTGATACGCCTCATCATAAGAGTCGCCGTGCAGCACAGCTTTAGCGCCGCGGCTTTTCACCGCTTGCACCTTGATTTGCGGCGTGGTGGCGGGCATGACGATGGTGGCGTCGCAAGCCAGGCGCTGCGCGGCCAGCGCCACGCCTTGCGCGTGGTTGCCGGCGGAGGCGCAAATCACGCCGCGCTTGAGCACGGCGGGCGGGAGCTGCGCCATTTTGTTGTACGCGCCGCGCAGCTTGAACGAGAACACGCTTTGCATGTCTTCGCGTTTGAGCAGCAGCGTATTGCCCAAGCGTTGCGATAATACCGGCGCGATTTCGAGCGGGGTTTCCAGCGCGACGTCGTACACGCGGCTGGTGAGAATTTTTTTCAGGTAATCCGGGCTGGCCATGTTGTTCTATTCGGGGGCTAAAACCCCTATTCTAATTGAGAAAATCCGCCTTAGGCGCTATCCTTCACGGTTTTAGCCGATTCGGGAAGACCTGTCATGACGCAAGACGAAATGAAAAAAGCCACGGCGATCGCCGCACTCGAGTATGTCGAGGCCGGCGTGATCGGTGTGGGTACCGGCGAGATCTGCGCCGCTATCAAAGATGTGTTCAGCGATACGCGCTCTATTCTGGAACCGGCGGGCGCGCTCAGCGTGGCCGGGGCCAAAGCCTATGCGGCCAAGCACCGGCTCAAAGACAAAACCTTGGTCGCCATTGCCAGCGGTGCCAATATGAACTTCGACCGCCTGCGCCACGTCGCCGAGCGCGCCGAATTAGGCGAGCAGCGCGAAGGCATTCTGGCGGTGACGATTCCCGAAACCCCAGGCAGCTTTAAAAAATTCTGCGCCCTGCTCGGCCGGCGCAGCATCACCGAATTCAACTACCGCTATGCCGACCCGAAAGCAGCGCACGTATTCGCCGGCGTGGAAGTTCACGATCGCGGCGATATCCCGCAGCTCATCGCCGCCTTGAAAAAAGCCGGTATCAGCGCGCTCGATCTCACCGATAACGAGATGGCCAAACTGCACGTGCGCCACCTCGTCGGCGGCCACGCGCCGCTGGCGAAGAACGAGTTGCTTTACCGCTTCGAGTTTCCCGAACGCCCCGGCGCGCTGATGAAATTCCTCGCCAGCATGAGCCACGGCTGGAACATCAGCCTGTTCCACTACCGCAACCACGGCGCCGATTACGGCCGCGTCCTGGTCGGCATCCAAGTCCCGCCGCAAGACCAAGCGGCGTTTCAGGTGTTCCTGGATAAATTGGGCTATGCCTATTGGGACGAGAGCAAGAATCCGGCGTACAAGTTGTTTTTGAGTTAAGCCGAAACATCGTGCACGGCACCCCCAAGATCACCGCCATCGACCACTTGGTGCTCACGGTAGCCGATATCGACGTCACTTGCCTATTCTATGAGCACATCCTGGGCGCACAGCCGATAATCTTCGGCGAAAACCGCCGCGCATTACAAATTGGCCAGCAGAAAATCAATCTGCATCCACGCACCAATGCTTTCACCCCTAAAGCACAAAATCCCACACCCGGCTCCGCTGATCTCTGTTTCCTCTCCGAAACTCCGCTCGCTGAATGGCTAGCTCACTTCGAAACGTGCGGCATAGAAATCATTGCCGGCCCCGTATCGCGCACCGGTGCAATGGGACCCATCGAATCGATTTATTTCTACGACCCGGACGGGAATTTAATCGAAATTGCGCGGCCTGCTTATTAAGTAGCGCAAAATGACAATCCCCTCTTAATATAAGATAAACCTTCCAGGAGCAGATATGATCTTTACGCCAGACCTAATCGCCGAGCTGGAAATACTCGCGCGCTATGATTTATCCACGATAGGGGAAGGCATTAAAGTGCATAAAACGGCGGAACCGAGCGTGATCGCGGCCACGCGGCGCTTGCATGAGAAAGGCTTGATTTCGCTGAGCGACGGCGGCTATCTGACCCACCTCGGCCTGAGCGTGGCGGAGCATATTCAAGCGCTGCTGACTATTCTGAAAAGCGCGTGAATACCGCTTTATCGGGTGGGGCAAAAATGAAGGCAGAACGCGCGCCAACCGCAAACGATGAGATCATCGTCGCCACGCGAACCTGGCTCGAACGAGCGGTCATCGGCCTTAACTTGTGTCCCTTCGCCAAGGCCGTGCATGTGCACAATCGTATCCGGTATTGCGTGAGTGGCGCGCAATCCACGGCGGCGCTGCTGGATGATTTGCTTAGCGAGCTACGTACTTTGAAAGCGGCCGCTCCAGACGAATACGAAACCACGCTGTTGATCCACCCTTATGTGCTGACGGAATTTATCGAATACAACCATTTTCTGCGCACGGCCGAGGCAACCGTGGCCAAGCTGGGACTCGATGTGGAATTTCAAATCGCGAGCTTTCACCCGCATTACCAATTTGCCGATGCCGGGCCGGAGGATATCGAGAACTACACCAACCGCTCGCCTTATCCCACGCTGCACCTGCTGCGCGAGGCGAGCATCGCGCGCGCGGTGGCCGCGTTTCCCGATGCCGCCGCCATCTATGAGAAGAATATCGAGACCTTGCGCCGCCTTGGACATGCCGGATGGCAGCGCCTATGGCTTACCGACGAAGAAGCAGGTTAGTGCATGGCACGCGTCCCGTGCCGATATGATCAAGCACCGCGCGTACGGCTGACGAACCATGCGCCAATAAGCAGCGGCACGCCCCAGAGCGCGGAAGCGAGATAGAGATGGTCCAAGCGCTGCGCGTGTTGCAGCAAGCCCAAGCCGTAAGAGCCCAGCCCTTCGCCGACCATCAGCGCGGCAACGACGAGTCCCGCGACCTGGGTTTGTTGCCGGGGAAAACGCGCCAGACTCAAGCTCATTACAAACGGATAATAAATACTGCTCGCCGCACCCGCCAGCGCAAACGTCCCCACCAGCGCCCACTCGCCTGACAGCCACGGCAAGGCGGCAAAGCAAGCGGCGATACCGGCGGCCGATATGAACAACAGGCTGCGCCGCGAAATCCAGCGTTGCGGCAAGGGTGCCAGCACAGCGCGAAATAGCGTCATGCTGCCCCAGAATGCGGACAGTGCCAAGGTGCCTGCGTGACTCCCAAGGTGTTTATCGACGCTCAGATAAACGCTTGCCCAGCTGCCGAAACTGCCTTCGCAAATCGCGTAGATCAGTACCACCGATACAAACGGCAGCAGGCCACGCGGCCAGAAAACCGAGCGCGCCTCGTCATCAGCCTCCGGCAGGCGCGGCAGCCAAGCGACGGCGAAACCCATAGCCAACACGAGCGGCCAGATAGACCAGATCCAGCGCGCTTGCAGTGCGGACAGGATTAGCGGAGAAAGTGCCGTGGCGCCGCCGATCACGGCATTGAGCAAGGTAATAGCCGCACTCGCCGACTGGCTGAAAAAATGCGCGGAGTAATGATTGATGGCCGCCAGCGTCCAGCCGAAACCCAGGCCCAGCAATAGGCTTTCCACCAGCATCAGAGCATAGGCCGGTTGCCCGCCGCTATGCGCCGCGCCCCACAGCAGCAACATAGCCAGCAGGTTGGCGAGCAGCCCCAAACGAAACAGCCGTCCCATGCCCAAACGCCGCTGCACCCAACCTGCCGCAGCCGCGCCGATAATCGCGCCCGCCGTCTGCGGCAGAAACAGCAAGGCATAAGCCGAGCTGCTGAAGTGATAGGGCGCCGCGGCCAAGGTATTGCCCAGCGCGGGAATCAGCACAAAGGCGCTGCCCTGCAGAAAGCCGGCCAGATAGATGCAGGCAATGAATAAAGCGCGCTGCCGATTCACGCCGCACCCGCCAGACGCCGGTGCAAGATGTCGGCCACGCGCAGCGCATTGGCCATGATGGTGAGCGAGGGATTGACGGCGGAAATCGACGGCATGAACGAGGCATCCGCCACATACAGATTATCCAGCTCGTGGCTGCGGCAATCCGGGTCGAACACCGACTGCATCGGGTCCGCGCCGAAACGCAAAGTACCCGCCTGATGCGCCACGGCACGAATGTCCATGCGCTGAAAAAACACCAGCGGGAAACCCAGCCGATGCAGCACTGTCTTCCAGCGCGTGCACAATCTGCGATGCGCGGCTTCGTTATTGGGCCGGTAATGCTGTTGGATGGATTGATCCGCCGCCAGCGTCACGCGATTTTCCGGATCGGGCAAATCTTCGGTGGTGAGCCACCAGTCGACCGAATGCCGCGCCGCCCAGCGGCACAGCGCACGCGGAAAATACGGCCGCTGCGCGCGCAAAATCTCAGGGGTCACCTTACCCAGATTCTGGATATGTCCCAGCGGATAGGGAAAATCCGCATCGCCGGAATGCGCGTAAAAATCGTTGATGGCGAGGGTTTTCTGGAACACCGTGGGATTGTCGCGCCGCGGATCGATGGCGATGCAGGCGCTGTTCAGATGGCACATGTAATTGCGCCCGACTTGGCCGGAAGCATTCGCGAGGCCGCTGGGGTGCGCGGCATCGCGCGAGCGCAGCAGCAATGCCGCCGAATTGACCGCGCCCGCCGCCAGCACGAACACCCGCGCCTGAAAACGCCGCGCGCCGTCCGGCCCATCGGCTTCGAGTGCCACGACGCGCTGCTCCGGCCCCGCGATCAAGCGCGTGACGCGCGTGCCGGTGAGCAGGCGCACATTGGCATGCGCGAGCGCAGGCGCCACGCCGCACACTTCGGCATCGCCCTTGGCATGCAAGCGGCAAGGAAAACCGTCGCAGGTATTGCAGCGGATGCAGGGGCTGCGCGCGGGGTGCGTGTCGTCGCGGTGCAGCGCCAGCGGCAGGGCAAACGGATGCAGGCCCTGGGCGCGCAATGCTGTATAAATACCTTGGATGCGCGGTTCGTGCACCAGCGGCGGGTAAGGATAAGCCGCGCGCGGCGGCTCGGTGGGGTCGGTGCCGGCTTGGCCGTGAGCGAAGTACCAGTCCTCCGCCTGCGCGTAATAGGGTGCGAGATCGTCGTAGCCGATGGGCCATGATGGCGTCTCGCCATCGACGTGGCGGCGCACGGAAAAATCCGCCAGCCGCCGGCGCAAAATCGCCGCGCCGTAAAATTTGGTATTGCCGCCGACGTGATAGCCGGTGACTGGGGTGAAAGATTTGCCTGCGCCATCCAGCCACTGTTCATCTGTGTGGTAGCGATGCGTGTTGAACACGGTTTCCGCATCCCAGTTGGCCAGCTCGCGCGGCAGATAATCGCCGCGCTCCAGTATCAGAATGGACAGCCCGCTGGGCGCGAGCGCGCGCGCCAATGTGCCGCCGCCGGCGCCGCTGCCGATGATGATGACATCGGCGTCCATTTCAGCCGCCGTGATTGAAGTCGGGATAAATCAACATGCCGCCGTCGACCGCCAGCGTGGTGCCAGTGATATAACTCGCCAGATCGCTCGACAGAAATGCGCACACGCGGCCGATTTCATCCGGTTCGCCCAGCCGGCACATGGCGATTTTCTGATCGAGATCGCGTAGGCTGTCCGGGTTGCCCCACACGGCGGCGTTGATCGGCGTGCGAATCGCGCCGGGCGCGATCGCCAGCACGCGCACGCCTTGCGTGGCCACCTCTTGCGCCACGGTCTTGGTGAACATCGACAGTGCCGCCTTGGCGCTGGTGTAGGCGCTGTAGCCCGCCCACGGAATGAATTCGTGCACCGAGGTGATGTTCAGAATCACGCCGCGTTGCTGCGGCAGCATGCGCTTGAGCGCTTGCCGGGTGCAGTCATACGGCCCCTGCAAATCGACCGCGATCACTCTCTGCCAGTGCGCGGGGTCACTATCGGCGCACAGCTCGCGCGCACCATCCATGCCGGCGTTGTTGACCAGAATATCCAACCCGCCAAAGGCCGCGTCGACGTCGGCGAATAATTTTTCCACCTGCGCGGGCTGGCTCACATCGCCGCCAAATGCGGCAGCCTGGCCGCCCGCCTGCTGAATCTGCGCCACCACCGCTTCGGCGGCATCGTGATCCTTGAGGTAATGCACGCCGACGCGCGCGCCCGCGGCGGCGAAGTTCAAGGCAATAGCGCGGCCCAGGCCGGAGCTTGCGCCGGTGACCAAGGCGCGGCGGCCTGACAGATCAATGGCAATCATGATGGGACTCCTACAGTGAAAACGATTAACCTAAAAAAGTTCGCCACAGAGAACACAGAGCTCACAGAGTAAAGCCCGTGACTTAGCTCGCTGATCGAACGCACCCAGCGGGTGCACGCGCGAATGTCGTAAAACCCCCTTGAATCTCCGTGTTCTCGGTGACCTCTGTGGCTGCATTTGCTTTTCTTAAGATGATTTAAAAATTTTTCACTCTGCCACGGCACACCTTGACCCTGTGCGACATCACAAACGTATGGACGGCATATTCTGCGTAGGATGATTCCGCGGAATCGAATGCGCGTAAATCGATCCCGGATGCAGTACCGACGAAACGTAGTAACCGGCCAAGCTCGCCAGCACCAGCGCCGGCACCAGGTCGTAGCCGGAGGTCATCTCGCTGACCATCACCACCGCCGTGAGCGGTGCGTGGGTAACGGCGGCGAGAAACGCGCTCATGCCAACCAGCGTGAAGGCGCTCATCGATGCACCAGGCAACGCGAGTTGCGCCGCACTGCCCGCCAGCGTGCCCAATGCCGCGCCGACAAACAGCGTCGGCGTAAATACGCCGCCGACCGCCCCCGAACCTGAAGTCAGCACCGTGGCCGCGACTTTCAGCACCAGGATGAGCAGCACGCTTTGCCACAGCCAAGGCTGATGCAGCAAAGAATTCACCACCGAGTAACCATTGCCCCACACTTCCGGACGGATGGCCGACAGCCCGCCGACCGCCAATCCGGCGAGCGCCATCTTGAGCCACAAAGGCAAACGCAGCGCGGCTAAACCCTGATGCGCGCGATTTAGCGCGCCGATGAGCAGTGGCCCCAGCAAACCCGCCGCGATACCGGTCGCCACCACCAGCAGCAGCTCCGGCAGACTTTGCAGATTGCCGGGCGCGGCGGCAAAAATAGGCCCGACATGGCTGATATGGCGCACCACCGAATCGGAAATCGCCGCCGCCAGCAGCAGAGGACCGAAACTGCCCACGCTGATGCTGCCAAGCACGATCTCGGCGACAAACAAAGCACCGGCAATGGGTGTGTTGTATGCGCCCGCGAGCCCGGCCGCCGCCCCGCAAGCCACGGCAAAACGCCGTTCGGCGGGCGCAAGATGTAAAATTTTTCCCCACACGCCGCCGCACAAAGCCGCCAATTGCACCATCGAACCTTCGCGCCCGATCGAGCCGCCGGAGATGACCGTGGCGGCCGATGCCGCGGATTTCAGCAAAGATGAGCGCCATGGCACGTCGCCGCCGGCGACGATGGCTTCCATATAATCCGCCCCGGTTTCATCTTTGCCGCGCCCGAGAAAATATTGCAGCACCACCCCAGCGGCAAGCCCGCCCAGTGCCGGAATCAGGGCGCGCATCACTGGCGGCAAACGCGTGGCATCGGCCACCAGCCCTTGGCTGGAGCCATACAGCGCGAATTCCAATGTCAACAGTAATTGATGGAACGCCAGCACCGCCAGCGCGCCGAGTATGCCGACCATGATTGCCAGACCCAACAAGCGCAGCAATTGCACATTGCGGCCGTAGGGCACTGGCGGATTGGATCTCTCATCGGCAGGCACCGCTTGCTACCTTCTTATTGCTTATCCTGAAAAGGAATTTCCGCGTCTTTTTCGAAGCGCCTTTTACGCTTTTTGCCAAACGCCCAAAACAGTATGCCTATGAACAGCATCACCAATATGACCGTATAGATGAAGTACGCGTTCTCATGCATGACGTTTCTTCTTTGCGATCAACACTATTTTCTCAGGGGAACCAACGGCACACTGTCCGTTAGACCACGCAAAACGGAAAAATTGCATCGCGCGGGAAAACAATCGGCATATCGCGCCTAGGGCGCGGCCTAGCGGCCCGGGCGCGTCAAGCGCGCATAAAAAATCGCGCACAGATAAAACAGGACAGTCAGCACGACCTCCGCCAGCGCGAGCCGGGCGGCGATGCCGGCGTCGGAATAGGCGCGCACCACGCCTTCGGTGAAATAAACCAGAATCAGCATCGACGACCATTGGTAGGTATAGCGCTTGCCGCGCAGGATGCCGAACAGCGGCAACAGCAAGGGCAGCGTTTTGAGCATCAGCACCGCATGCCCGGTCGGCGCAAGCCAAGCTTCCCACGCCAGGTTCAAGAAAATCAGCGCGACCAGACTGACGATGCTGCCATAGTGCAAGCAGCGAATCATGCCGCACCCGATACACGGGCAAGCATCCATGCACTGCGCGCGGCTTGCGCGTCAGCGGCGAAGCCCGCGAACTCGATACGTCGTAGTGTATCTTTCAGGCGCAGGTCGCAGCCATCGCAATCGATACCCACCATCCGCGTATCCTCCCCGGCATTGAGTTGTTGCAAGAGCGCATCTTCGGTATCGGCGAGCCGGCTGCCGAGCGCGAGAAAATCGGCGGCGCTCACCAAACATGCTTGGGCAAAACCGGCGATGTAACGTATATGCTGCGGCTCGATACGGTAAAACGCGAAATCCAGGGTGAGGTAGTGCTCGGCCTCGGGGAAGTAGCGCAGATAGCGGTTACGGATGCGATGGGCATCGTCCGGGCCAATCAACTTCGCCGTGCCTAGCAATGCCAAGCGCGGCAGCGCCTGCGTCTGGTTACCCGGATCGTGTACTGCAAGGCTGACGCGGGCATCATGATTGATGTTGCGGGTGTGCTCGGCCAGCGCGCTGATCAAAATCACCGGACGGCCCAGGTGATCGGCCACATAATCCACGAACGAGCCATAGGGATAGCCGGCGAATTTTTGCGAAGTGGTGGACAGCACGCCGTAATGGTGGCGGCGCAGCAGGCGGCGGGCTTCTTGTCCCGGTGTCATCGTCATGCGGGCGGCCTTGGCTGACTGAGAAAACGGCAGTATACCAGGGCCGCGCCTTGACATCGGCAACGCACGAATGCTAGCGTCCCCGGATGCCTCCCGTTCCCTCGCATTGGAAAAAAGTACTCGGCTTCATGCGCTTCGTGGCGCAGCGCTTCAACGAGGATCGTTGCGCGCAAGCGGCATCGAGCCTGACCTTCACCACCTTGTTATCGCTAGTGCCGCTCATCACCGTCGCGGTCACGGTATTCGCGGCCTTTCCGGTATTCACCGATCTCATGGTGCAAGCGAAGATCTTCATGCCGACCAATCTGGTGCCGGAGATCGCGGGCAAAATCATCACCGTGTACATGGAAGAATTCGCGAACAAGGCGGCCAAGCTCACCTTGCTCGGCATCGTCGGCCTGACCATCACCGCGCTGCTGCTGATCAACACCATCGACCGCGCATTCAACACCATCTGGCGCGTGCGCAGGCCGCGCGCGATGGTGCAGCGCTTGCTCACCTATTGGGCCGTGCTGAGCATCGGGCCGGTTATCCTCGGCGCGAGCCTGTCGGTGACCTATTACTTGGTCAGCTTCTCGCTCGGTTATGTACGGCACATTCCGCTGATCAGCCAAGCGGGGCTCAAATTCGTGCCGGTGGCCTTGATGTCGTTCGGCTTCACGCTCCTGTATTTCGTGGTGCCAAACCGCTATGTTCCGTTCCGGCATGCGCTGGCGGGCGGGCTGCTGGCGGGCGTGGCGTTCGAACTGATGAAGCGCGCGTTCGCTTTATACATCACGCATTTTCCCATCTACACCTTGGTCTATGGCGCTTTCGCCACCTTCCCGATTTTTCTGCTGTGGATTTATTTTTCCTGGCTAGTGATCTTGCTCGGCGCGGTGGTCGCGGCCGCGCTCTCGCACTGGCATGGCGGCACGTGGCAAAAAACCCGTCTGCCGGGCTGGCGCTTCGAGGCCGCGCTGCGGATATTGCAAGAGTTGGCCGGCGCTCAGCGTTCCGGCCAAACCGTGAATCTGGCGTGGCTCAGAAAACGGGTGGCGCTCGGTCTGGAAGAAATGGAAGAATTGCTCGATACTCTAAAGCAGGCGAATTTCGTGCACCGGACGGATAAGGATGCCTGGCTGCTGTCGCGCGCACCGCAAGATATTTCCACCGCGGAGGTGTTCCAGCTATTCGTATTCGATGCCGGCGCGCGCGGCGCGGGGGAC
>DAIAMA010000279.1 GCA_027438535.1 bacterium | reverse complement strand
GAAGTGCCCACGCTGTGGCTTTGGGTTTTGACATTATTTCCCCTGTGCGTCGCCGAGTAGCGGAAACTGGTCAGGGAATTCTGACGAATATGTTTGAGCACGTGGACGCGTAGCGGATCGTGCGAGTTTATGAGGAGGCCTGACCAGTCGAGCAACGCAGGGAACCCCGAAGGGGCGGTGCAGGGGGTGCCCTTCTTTTTGGTTACCTTTTTCTTGGGCAAGCAAGAAAAAGTGACCCGCCGCCGGGCGGCCCCGGCTAAATGCTTTTGAAATGGTGCAACGCACCCTTATAGAACCAGGCTGAGCTCCTGTTGGGTTGCAT
This sequence comes from bacterium, assembly GCA_027438535.1. Taxonomy (GTDB): domain Bacteria; phylum Pseudomonadota; class Gammaproteobacteria; order Burkholderiales; family Thiobacteraceae; genus RBG-16-58-11. Next base: position 1,818 of record DAIAMA010000279.1, on the reverse strand, counting down.
CGCGGATAATACCCGTATCGTCCAGTACCAAGCCTCGCTCTGACCCACGCCAACCAAGGCCAAATAGCATTGGAATTGAGCCCTGAACCACAATTAGCGTAGCTCCTCCAGGTAATGACTCTTTGAAAGTCGTAAAGGAAACCTTTGTGGTAAGGAGAGACGCCTGTTCTGACGATGCCTCAGGCAAAGCGAGCAACTCAGTGACGGGAAGTTCACGGAGGGCATTAAGACGCGCCTCTATTGCGCTTGCGATGGCAGCCCAAAGCTGCTGATCTTGGTCAATAGACATGTGAATCCAGCTAGTGATAAACCGGTGGCCCACCCTCATCCGGCCGCCCATTGGCGATCTCATCCGGCGTGGCATCGCGCACCGCCACCACCGTCACGGCGAATTTCACGGTTTGCCCGGCGAAAGGATGGTTGGCATCCACCGTGAGCTTGCCGTTTTCGATCTTGCTCACACGAAAAGTTTTGCTCTCGCCTTTTTCGTTTTCAAACTCAACCTCGGCGCCGACGAAACGGTATTCGGGCGGCACGTTGTCGATGTCGTTGGTAAACGTGAGCGCCGGATCGTGTGCCCCGAAACCCCGCTCCGGCGGCAAAATCACTTCGAGCTGGTCGCCGATTTTCGCGCCCTCCAACTCCGCTTCCACTTGCTCGAACAAGCCACTATCGGCGCCATGCACGTAACCGATGGGGACATCGGATTGCTCCACTACTTGGCCTTGGCTATCGAGAATGGAATAGGTGATATAAACCGCTTTGTGCTTGGCGACGGTGTTATCGGGCATGGCGCAAATCCAGGAGAAAAGGAAGGAATTTTACCCGAAACGAGCTTGCCGCGCCCGCGGGCTCAGTGGCGCGCGATTTCCAAGGTGAGCACGATCTCGCGCTGCACGGCGCTCAGCGGCCACGCCAGCCTCAAGGTCACCGCTTGCATTATTTTCTCGAATCCGGCCTCGGATTGCGAAACGCTGAAATGCGGCGCGGCATGGAGATGCACCGGAGTGCTGGCGTGCACGCTGATGCTGCCGCCGAGTACATCGTCGGACAAAGTCAGCGATTGCATGGCTTCGGTCTCGAATACTTGACCGAAGCCGCAGGGAATACTTCCTTGGAATAGATATCGCCCCGCCGGGCCATCGCAGCTCGGCATGGCGAGATTGATTTCGGTGCCGAACCAGCCGCGCGGCTCGCCGCCGTAGCGATAGTGCACCGTGAGCCGATTGTCCTCGATGTGTAGCGTTTTCTCTACTTTCAGCACTTCCACCGCGGCTTCGAAACAGGCGCTGAGTCCTGTACTGTCCAGCGCTTGATAGTCGAGCGTATAGGGCGGTGTGGTGTCGGTGGGCGCCTCGGCATCGAGCCAGCTATCGTAAAACAGGGCGCGCGGACGCGGGTCGAGACGCAAGTCTTCGGGGCCGATTTCGTGCTTGAAAGTCACGCGGTCATGCGCGGATGCGATCCCGGAGCCGGCATGCGCTTGACCGCCCTCGCCAAGGTGCATCTTGCGGTAATAGTGTTCGTTCTGGCGCGCCAGCGTATCGCCGAAATTATGCGCGAGCGCATACGCATCGAGTTCGGCCACGGTGGCGCTGCCGTCCATGCGCACGATCGCTTGCAGCACGTCGTTGTGCAAAAATAATTCTTCTTGGCCGTCGAGGTCGATATCTCGCACTTCGCGCGCCGGACGGGGGTCGAGCTGATCCAGCCGGTGTTCCAATTGCACGATGGCGTGGTACACCGCGCGCCGCAGATGCGGCAGATACAAGCCGCCGAACAGCCCATGCCAATATGCGTCGTTGGCTTGCGCCTGGT
>DAIAMA010000278.1 GCA_027438535.1 bacterium | reverse complement strand
ATCCGTCTTTACGTCGCGGCGGCGGCAGCTTGGAAAGATAAGATCGCGCATGCGGATTGGCCGCAATTGGCCGCGCTGCCGTGGCTCGCCACGCCGCCGGCTTGCGCGTTTCATGGCCTGGTGAAAGCACTGCTAAAGGATTACCCCAGCGCCGATACGCGCTTAATCGAGGCGGATCAGGAAGCGATATTGAAGGGCTTAGTCGCGTCCGGCGCGGGCCTCGCCCTGATTCGCGAGGACAAAGCCTTGCCGGCCGAAGCCGCGGGCGAAATTTGTCTGTGGAAGAAAAGTACTTATTCCAGCGATCTGATCTTTGTCTGCCGCAAGGACCGCAGCCAGGACGCCATGCTCCAAGCGCTATTGGCATGCTTTCAGGCGATTTGGGGTGTGACCAAGCCCGCGGAGAGCCTTCAGCTTTCCTGAGGGCGGCTCATGGTAAATACGATTGGATGTCCGATAGATGCGTGGCCAGAATGGCATCTCGCCATTTTAAAAAATGAGAGTGAACATGAAATCGAAAATATCCATTCGCGGTATCGCGCTGCTGCTCCTTGCCACGATCGCTTGGGGCGGCATGTTCCCTGTCGCCAAAGCCACGCTGCATACGCTCGATGCGTTTTACATGACGCTGATCCGTTATGGCATCACGGCAGTGATTTTCGTGGCGATTCTCTGGATGGTGGAAGGCAAACAAGCCTTTCGATTCGAAGGCAGAGCGCTGCCGCTATTCTTTTTTGGCAGCATGGGGTTCGCTGGATTTAGCCTTTTCACCTTCGTCGGCCTCGGCGCTTCCGAACCGGAACACGGCGCGATTATCGTGGCCTTGATGCCGATCTTGACCGCATTGTTGAATTGGGCGGTGAAAGGCATTCGCCCGGCGGCGTTTACCCTGGGAACGATTGTGTTGGCCTTGTTCGGCGTGCTGCTCGTGGTCACCAAGGGAAATCTGCATGAGGTGTCGGCCATCGGTAACCATCGAGGCAATTTGCTGATCTTGCTGGGCGCCATAAGTTGGGTGATCTACACGTTCGGCGCCGCCAGTTTTAAAGGTTGGTCGCCGCTGCGCTATTCCACGCTCAGCCTCATGCTGGGCGTGATCTCGATCTTGCTGAGCACGCTGGCGGCGACGTATTTCGGCGCGGCCCATGTGCCTTCTTCACGGCAGCTATGGCAGGTCGGCCCGGAGATGGCCTACATCATCGTTTTCGCATCGGTCGCGGCGGTGCTGGGATGGAATAACGGCGTGAAGCAACTCGGCCCGCTGAATGCCGTGTTGTTCATCAACTTCGTACCGGTAACCGCGTTCACGATCGGCGCGCTACAGGGCCGCGCATTTACGTCCGCGGAACTGGCGGGTGCCGCCATCGTGCTTGCGGCGCTGATCGCCAGCAATCTCCATGCAAGAAAAATACATGCCGCCGTGCATGGCGTCACGCCCCGCTTGAGGCTGGATAGATAGAGGTCATGTTGCCTATTACTTCGCGCTTTCCGGTTACTACGAGAAAAACCGGAAAGCGCCGTAAATCAAGCCGGCGAATGCCGCCGCGCCAACGCCAAGAATGACATAAGCGCCGCGCGTTAGCTCATGCAATGTTTTCTTGATGGCGGCACGATCGTTGACATTGGGAAATACCGATTCAGGCACCGGCATACCCAGAAATTCGCATAAGGGCTTCCAGCCCTGGTCGGCGGAAAACACGAGCAGCTTATCCGCCGGAACGGCGGCCTTCACATCCGCTATGTTCGCAAGACGCTCGCGCTTGGGCCGGATGAGGTTTACATATCGCCGTTCGATCTCAATATCGAGCGGGGGAAAATAGAGCAGCCGCTCAAACCCGTGATCCGTTTCAGCGTGCCTTTATTCGACCGGTGGAAGCACAAGCGCGGCCTCATCGTATTGAACTATTTGGGGCGGCGCGTGCTCGATCAACTTCAAGCGGCCTCCGCGCAAGCCGGGGACGATATCTGGCTGCTCAACGCCAAGGGCTTCTGGTTGCGCGGACCGAGACAAGACGAGGAATGGCGCTTTATGTATCCGGAGCGCCCTGCCGCGGGTTTCAATACGCGCCATCTGCGATTGTGGAAGTGGATCGTGGCGGGGCCGGATGATGGGCAACGAAAAGCGAATGGAGCGCTCTATACCTATGCCAAAGTATTCCCG
>DAIAMA010000277.1 GCA_027438535.1 bacterium | reverse complement strand
ATCGAAGAAAGGGATGAGATCTGCGTTGAGACGCTGGATTGCTTCGTACGGCTCATGGGCGCCGAGGCGGGCAATCTCGCGCTCAAGGTCATGAGCAGCGCAGGCCTTTATATAGGCGGCGGCATCGCGCCCAAAATCCTGCCGGCCCTCGAGAGCGGCGCATTTCTTGAGGCTTTTCTCGACAAGGGCAGGATGCGCCATTTGCTCGAAGCGATGCCGGTCAAGGTGATACTGAACGACAGGGCTGCGCTTTATGGGCCTGCGCTGCGCGCGGGTGAAATGCGATGAATGTGCATGTACACGACGATGCCAGGGCCATGGGGGTTGCGGTTGCAAGGCAGATAGCCCTGCTTGCGAAACAGGCGATAGCCGCGCGCGGGGTGTTTCGGCTGGCTTTGGCAGGGGGCGAGACACCGCGCCGCTGCTATGAAGAGCTTGCCCGGATGGATATCGACTGGAGGCATGTGCAGATTTATTTTGGCGACGAGCGCTGCCTGCCCCCGGGAGACTTAAACCGCAACGATGCGATGGTGCGCGATGCGCTGTTTGAGCACATTGCGATTCCCGAAGAAAACATACACCGCATCATGGCCGAACTTGGTGCGGCTGATGCGGTGGCACGCTACATGCTGGTGCTTGACGGCATTCGGCTCGACCTGGTGCTGCTGGGCATGGGCGAAGACGGACATACGGCCAGCCTGTTTCCGGGCAATCCTGCCAGCGCAAGCGAAGCTGCCGTCGTTGCTGTATACGGTGCGCCCAAGCCGCCTGCCGAGCGGGTCTCGCTTGGTTTTATGACGCTCAACGCGGCGCGCGCAAAACTGTTCATGGTGGCAGGCGAGGGGAAGCGTTCCGCGCTGGAACGAATATTGCGTGGTGAAATGCTGCCTGCTGCAAAAATTACTGACGCCGAGTGGCATGTCGACCGCGCGGCTTTACCGGAGGGGGACAAAAAATGCAGATAGGGATGATAGGTCTGGGGCGCATGGGCGCAAACATGGTTCGCCGCATGCAAAAAGCAGGACACCAGTGTGTGGTGTTCGACCGAAGTCAGGAGGCCGTGCAGGCGCTGGCAAAAGAAGGTGCAGTGGGTGCTGCCAGCATGCAGGATTTCATCGGCAAGCTAAAGGCGCCTCGCGCAGTCTGGCTGATGCTGCCTGCCGCCGCAGTGGATGAAAGCATTGGCGAATTGGCGAACATGCTTGCTGCTGATGATGTGTTGATCGACGGTGGAAACTCGTATTACAAGGACGATATACTGAGGGCTCGCAAATTAAAAGAGCGTTCGGTTCACTACGTCGATGTGGGCGTGAGCGGCGGGGTGTGGGGGCTGGAGCGTGGCTATTGTCTGATGATAGGCGGCGATAACGAGGCGGTATCGCGCCTCAAGCCGATATTCTTGTCGCTTGCGCCGGGTGTGGAAACTGCGCCGCGCACCGAAGGCAGGAGCGGCGCACCCGGCAGCGCCGAAATGGGTTATCTGCACTGCGGGCCTTCGGGTGCCGGGCACTTTGTCAAAATGGTGCATAATGGCATCGAATACGGTTTGATGGCGGCCTATGCGGAAGGCTTCAATCTGTTGCGCCATGCCAATGCGGGTGCCGCCGAACATCGCGCCGATGCTGAAACCACGCCGTTGCGCGAACCGGATATGCTGCGCTTCGATATCGATGTGGCCGAGGTGGCGGAACTGTGGCGGCGCGGCAGCGTGGTGGGTTCCTGGCTGCTTGATCTGACCGCGCTTGCGCTTAAAGCGGATGTCGACCTGACTGGCTTTGGCGGCAGGGTGTCCGATTCGGGAGAGGGTCGCTGGACCAGCATTGCGGCGATTGAATCCGGCACACCCGCGCCTGTGCTGACCGCAGCCCTGTTCAATCGCTTTGCATCCAGGGGTGAGGCGGATTATGCCGATAAACTGTTGTCTGCAATGCGCTTCGAATTTGGCGGGCACAACGAAAAACAAGGCTGATCCGGCAAGTCCGGCATGCCGCCCCAATAACTTTTAACTATGGATTTTCATCATGAGTTCCTCAAACAATACCGAACCATTCGACCGATCCAATCCTGACGTGTTTCAGAGGGTGATGACCAATCACCTGATCTTCACCGAGGGAAAATCGCTCAAGACAGCGACCCACCGGGACTGGTTCGAAGCATCGGCGCATGC
>DAIAMA010000276.1 GCA_027438535.1 bacterium | reverse complement strand
CGATTTCGGCGGCGAAGTGGAGCGCGTATTATCGATGGTAGATTCGGTGCTGCTGCTGGTGGATGCGATGGACGGCCCGATGCCGCAAACCCGCTTCGTGACGCGCAAAGCCTTTGCCCAAGGCTTGCATCCGATCGTGGTGATCAACAAAATCGACCGCCCCGGCGCGCGCGCGAGCTGGGTCTTGGATCAAACTTTCGATTTATTCTATAAGCTCGGCGCGACCGAGGAGCAGCTCGATTTCCCCGTGGTGTACGCGTCGGCCTTGAACGGTTATGCCGGACTCGATGCCGAGGTCAGATCCGGTGACATGACGCCGCTGTTCGACACGATTATCAAGCATGTACCGGCGCCGGACGTCGATCTCGACGGCCCATTTCAGATGCAAGTGTCGAGCTTGGCTTACTCCAGCTATGTCGGCACCATCGCCGTCGGCCGCATCAAGCGCGGACGCGTGAAGCCCGGGCAACAGGTGGCCGTGGTGGAAGGGGAAGGCAAGCAACGCAACGGTAAAATCTTGCAAGTGCTGGGTTTTCACGGCTTGGATCGAATCGAAGTGCCGGAAGCCAGCGCTGGCGACATCGTCGCCATTACCGGCATCGAAGCGCCGCATATTTCCGATACCTTCTGCGATCCGGCCACGCCCGAGGCGCTGCCGCCGCTATCGGTGGACGAACCCACCGTGACCATGTCGTTTGAAGTGAACAACTCGCCTTTCGCCGGGCGCGACGGCAAATTCGTCACCAGCCGCCAGATTCGCGAGCGGCTGGATCGCGAGTTGCTGAGCAACGTCGCCTTGCGCGTGGAAGATACCGATAGCCCGGATAAATTCCGCGTCTCCGGCCGCGGCGAATTGCATTTGTCGATTCTGATCGAAAACATGCGGCGCGAAGGTTTCGAGCTGGGCGTCTCGCGCCCGCAGGTGATCATCAAAGAAGTGAACGGCGAAAAACAAGAACCATATGAATTGCTCACCGTGGATGTGGAGAGCAATAATCAGGGCGCGATCATGGAAAAGCTCGGCGCGCGCCGCGGCGAGTTGCTGAATATGGAACCGGACGGCAAGGGCCGGGTGCGGCTAGAGTACATGATCCCCGCGCGCGGCTTGATTGGCTTTCAGACGGAATTTTTAACCGCGACCGCCGGCACCGGCTTGCTATACCACGTATTCGACCACTATGGCCCGATTAAACCGGGCGAACTCAAGGGGCGCAGCAACGGCGTGCTGATCTCCAATGGCCTGGGCAAGACGGTGGCCTATGCGCTTTGGAACCTGGAGGAGCGCGGCCGCATGTTCGTCAGCCCCGGAGACAAGCTTTACGAAGGCATGATCATCGGCATCCACACCCGCGACAACGACTTGGTGGTGAACCCGCTGAAAGGCAAGCAGCTCACCAACGTGCGCGCTTCCGGCACGGACGAGGCGGTGACCCTCACCCCGCCGATCGAGATGAATCTGGAGCGTGCGCTGGAGTTCATTGAAGACGACGAGCTGGTCGAAGTCACGCCGCATTTCATTCGTGTGCGCAAGCGCTACCTGAAAGAAATCGACCGCAAGCGCGGGCAGCGCGCCGCGAGTTAATGGCGTACTCGGGGGCGGCATCTGGGGTCGCATCATGCATGTTTCCCGCCGCTGCGCCCCCCTAAGCTGCACGGCTAGCGCCGCCATCGCGAGGAGTGCGCCAAGCCCCGTTACGCCCCACCATCCTTGCGTATTCCACGCCAGGGTAGCCGCTGCCGAACCCGCGGCGCCGGCGAGAAACATCCCCGTCATGAACACCGTGTTGATGCGATTGCGCGCCCGAGGATTGAGTGCGAAGATCACGCTCTGGTTGGAGACCATCGCCATCTGAACGCCCGCATACAGCAGCAGCACGCCCAAGCCCAAACCCGTGAGGGTGCGAAAGAATGCAAAGACGGCGAATGCCGCCAATACCAGCAGCGTCACCTTCGTGCCGAGCGCAACGCAACTCGGGTATGCGCTAGGGCTGATCCTTCTGGTTCCGTTGGGCGACACGCTTGAGCGGCGGCGGTTGATTCTATGGCAAGTGCTAGGGCTCACCTTGGCCCTCGCCGCGACGGCGCTGGCGCCGACTCCCGCGCTCTTGGTGTTTGCCTCCGTCGCCGTCGGCATAGGCTCCACGATCGCGCAGCAAATTATTCCTTTC
>DAIAMA010000275.1 GCA_027438535.1 bacterium | reverse complement strand
AGCGGTAAGTCATCAGTTCCAAAAAGTAAGGGCCGTTGCCGTTGCGCACATGCGCCACGGCTTTTTTCGCGTGTTCGTACACCACGTCGAAGTCTTGGCCGTCGCATTGGCTGGCTTGGATGTTGTAACCGCATACGCGCTTGAATTGATCCAGCACGGCGGTGGAGCGATCGATGGCGGTGCCGATGCCGTATTGATTGTTTTCGCACACGAACAATACCGGCAGTTTATACAGCGCCGCCATGTTGAGCGTTTCGTGGAACGTACCTTGGTTATTGGCGGCGTCGCCCAGGAAGCAGATGGCGATCTCGTCGCCGCCTTTCATCTGGATGCCTTTGCCCAGGCCGGCGGCGAGCGGGAAAGGTCCGCCCACCAGCGCATAACCGCCCATGAAGCGATGCGCCACATCGAAAATATGCATGGATCCGCCGCGGCCTTTGGAGACGCCGGTTTCTTTACCGTACAGCTCGGCCATCACCGCCTTGGGATCGGCGCCGCATTTGATCGCATGCACGTGATCGCGATAGCCGGTGATGACGTAATCGTGACCCGGGCGCGCCGCTTCCATCACGCCATAGCAGCAGGCTTCTTGGCCCGGATACAAATGCAGAAAACCGCCGATCTTGCGTTCGATATAAGCTTGGTAGCAGCGTTCCTCGAAGCGGCGCGCAAGCACCATCTCGCGCAGCACGCGTTTTTTGTCATCCAGTTTCATACGTGATTCCTTGAGTATCCGGTTGATTCTGTGCCATCGTTTGACGGCGTAATGCTGAATAGGGGGATTTTGGATAGCATGGTTGCCGTCGTCAGCGCCCTCACGTTCTTAAGTTGGGCGTGGTCGTTTATTGATTGACCCCAATTGATTCGGAAGTGGCTTGAACAAAGTTTGTTATCATTACGAAAAATCCCGTATTAGTCAACCCATTAGTGCATTTTGCCAGCCACGAAAGGAGGGCGAATGTTGCCCGAAGTAGTTGAAAACAAGCAAGTCATTAGCGCCAAACAAATGCAGATGGCGAGCCATGTGTTAATGGTGTTGCCACGCGCGAAGAAACTCGATGCCGCCGAAAAAACGCCGCATCTCGATTTATTGCGCGCCGCGCTCAAGCGCAAACGCCTGCAAGCGGATGAGCTTGCCAAAGCTCCCATCGCGACCGATTTGCCGCAAGGCGGCGCGGCGGCATGGGTGATGCTGGATGAAAGCGCTACGCGCTTCGAGCAATACACCGCATTGCGTAAAGGCTTGTCGTTACTGATGGCGGAACAGCCGCGCGAAATCGTGATCGCCGTATTCGGCGACGCCAAACAGCGCGCATTGGCCGCGGAACTGGCGGTGTATGTGGCGCTGCTAAATAGCGCTGCCTTGCCGAACCGCAAGCAAAAACCCAAAACCGAATTGGTCAAAAAGATCGTGGTGTACGGCGATCAAGCGCGCGACAAGCATGCCGCCGCGCGCGCGGTAGCGGAGGGCAACACCCTGGCACGCGAGTTGACCATGCTGCCGCCCAACGAGCTCACGCCGACCCATTATCGGGCGCGGGTGAAAAAGCTGGCGCGCGCCAACGGCTGGAAGGCCGAAGAATTCGACTTCAAGCGCCTGAAAAAAATGGGCGCGGGCGCGTTTGTCGCGGTGGCGCAGGGCAGCCACGAGCAGGATGCCGCCATCGTGCACTTAAGTTATTCGCCCAAGGGCGCCAAGCAGCGCATCGCGCTGGTGGGCAAGGGTATTTGCTTCGATACCGGCGGGCACAACTTAAAGCCCGCCAAATACATGCAAGGCATGCACGAGGATATGAATGGCTCCGCCGTAGCGCTCGGCATTCTGCTCGCCGCCACGCGCTTGAAGCTCAAGGTCGGCATCGACGCCTGGCTCGCCATCGCGCAAAATCATATCGGCCCGCTGGCCTACAAGCAGAATGAAGTGATCACGGCCTTGAACGGCACGACGATCGAAATCGTGCACACCGACGCCGAAGGCCGCATGGTGCTGGCCGACACGCTCAATCTCGCCGCGCGCGCCAAACCCGATGCGATGATCGATTTTGCCACCCTCACCGGCAGCATGGCGGTGGCGCTCGGCAGCCGCTACAGCGGCATCTTCAGCAACAGTGAAGCCTTAATCGCCAGTGCGATCGCGGCGGGGAAACTCAGCGCCGAGCGCGTCAATAGCTTCCCG
>DAIAMA010000274.1 GCA_027438535.1 bacterium | reverse complement strand
GGAAGGCTTGCAAACTCAGCTGGCGATATTGCGCGACTGTCTGCTGGTAAGCGGCCTCGTTTTGCGCCACTTGGGCGCGGCGCGCCCCGCCGTCAAACAGGGTTTGCGCCAGCGCCGGCCCAATCGACCAGAATAAATTGGGTGCGCTCAGCAAATTCGCGAAGCTGGAACCGCGGTAGCCGCCCCCGGCGGAAAGCGTCAGCGCCGGAAAATAAGCCGATTCGGCCACGCCGATTTGCGCGTTGGCGGCGGCCACTCGGCGCTCGGCGGCAGCCAGATCGGGGCGACGCAGCAGCAACTGCGCCGGCAGTCCGGCGGGAATCGCTTGTGGTTGCGGCAAACTAGGCATGCGCGGCAAATCAAAGCTCGATGCCGGCGTGCCGGTCAGCACGGCGATAGCGTGTTCCAGTTGCGCGCGCTGCACGCCGAAAGCGGCTTGCTGCACACGCGCATTGGCGAGCTGGGTCTGCGCCTGCGCCACATCGGCGCGGCTGACCACGCCGGCGGCGTAGCGATTTTGCGTGAGTTGTAGAGATTTTTCGTAAGCCGTCACGGTGTCCCGTGCCAGCGCCGTCTGACTGTCGATCTGACGAATCTGAAAATAATTCTGCGCCAGCGTGGCCTGCAAGCTGAGTTGAGCCGCGAGCAAGTCGGCATGGCTGGCGGCGGCACCGGCCGTGCTAGCCTCGACCTGGCGCCGCACCCGGCCCCATAAATCGGGCGCCCAACTGGCAGTCAGACCGAGACTGACATTATTGCTCAGCGTGTGACTGCCGGTTCCGTTTGGACTGGCGGAGCGGGTAGCCGAGGCGTTGGCGTCCACGGCGGGAAACTCGGCGGCGCGTGCCGCCTGCGTGAGCGCTAGCGCTTGCTGATAGGCATAATACGCCGCGCGTAGACTCTGGTTGGCTGCGGCCACGCGCGCTTCCAGCGCGTCGAGCGTCGTATCGCCGAACACGCTCCACCAAGCGCCTTGCGGCTCGGCCGCGAGCGGCGCGGTTGGCACCCAAGCGTGGTTTTCTTTGAATTGCGCGGGCGTCTCGAGCGCGGGCCGTTGGTAATTCGGTCCCACGGCACAGGCGGTCAGAAAAATACTGGCGCATAGACCGAGTGCGAGCGGAATCCGCCGCGGCAAGCGGTGGGCCATCACGTAAGCAAGAGCGGGGAAAGTGGTCATTGTGCGCATAATATAGATGTCTCCGCCATTTTCAGCTCGGGGTCAGCGCCGCGCCGCCGTAACGGCGAGTCCAGCGGCGGCGCGCCCACTGGCGCAGCTTGTCGAGCTCCAGATAAATCACCGGCGTGGTGTAGAGCGTGAGCAACTGGCTGACGATCAGCCCGCCGGCGATGGAGATGCCCAGCGGCTGGCGCAATTCGGCGCCGTTGCCGGTGATCAGCGCCAGCGGCAGCGCGGTAAACAGCGCCGCCAGCGTAGTCATGAGGATGGGACGCAAGCGCAGCAGGCAGGCTTGGTGAATCGCTTCGCGCGCGCTGACGCCGCTGTCGCGCTCGGTCTGCAAGGCGAAGTCCACCATCAGGATAGCGTTCTTTTTGACGATGCCGATCAGTAGGAACACGCCGATCAGCGCAATGATGGAAAAGTCCGTATGGAACAATTGCAGCGCGAGCACGGCGCCGATGCCCGCGGACGGCAGCGTGGACAAAATAGTCAGCGGGTGAATGGTGCTCTCGTACAACATGCCCAGCACGATGTAGATCGTCAAAATCGCGGTAAGAATAAACAAGGGCTGATTGTTGAGCGTGTCCTGAAATAATTTGGCGGTACCCTGAAAGCTGCCCTGGATAGTGCCCGGCAGACCGATTTGCGCCAGCGCCGTGGCGATGCGGTTTTGCGCCTGGCCCAGCGAAACATTTTTATCCAGATTAAAAGAAATCGTCGAGGCGGCAAACAATCCTTGATGGTTGACCGTCAACGGCGTGTTACCCAATTCATAGTGCGCCAGGGCCGCGAGCGGCACGCGCTGACCGCCGGCGGTGATGAGAAAGATATCGTTAAGCGCATCGGGGCGTTGCAGATATTGCGCCGCCGCTTCCATCACCACGCGGTATTGATTCAGCGGCGCATAAATGGTCGACACCAGCCGCTGCCCGAAAGCGTCGTTGAGCGTTTGGTCGATGGCGCTCACCGGAATGCCGTAGCGCGCCGCGGCCGCCCGG
>DAIAMA010000273.1 GCA_027438535.1 bacterium | reverse complement strand
AAAGCCGATGTACGAAGGTGGGCGCGCATTTTAACATGGCCGCGCTGGGTTTGACGGCATTGGCTACCGACCGCTAACATGCGCTGACACAGGGCGACAAGATGCTGAATGCAATCTGGACGGGAATGATCTTGGTGGCGTGCGCGGTTGCGCTGGTAAAAGCCATCGCGACGGGGCAGGGCGATATTTTCGTCGCGCTGGTGCAATCCTTGTTCGATTCCGCCAAGACCGGATTTGAAATTTCCCTGGGCCTGGCTGGGGTGATGACCTTGTGGCTGGGCATCATGCGTGTAGCGGAGGCGGGCGGTAGTTTAGCGCTCTTAACCAAGGCACTCGCGCCGCTGTTCAAGCGTCTGATGCCGGAAGTGCCGCCACGGCATCCGGCGCAAGGCGCGGTGGTGATGAATATGGCGGCGAACGTGCTCGGCCTCGACAATGCCGCCACGCCCTTGGGGCTCACCGCCATGCGCGAATTGCAAACACTGAACCCCGCGCCCGAGACCGCCACTAACGCCATGATCTTGTTTCTGGTGCTGAACGCCTCTTCGGTGACGCTGTTGCCGCTCACCATCTTCACCTACCGCGCGCAACTGGGCGCGCACGATCCCACCGACGTATTCGTGCCGATCCTGATCGCCACCTATTGCTCGACCTTGGCCGGCTTATTGGCGGTAGCGGTGGCGCAGCGCATTAATTTGCTGGATCGCGTGGTACTGGCTTATCTCGGTTTCGCCACCGCGCTCGTGGCCGGCATGGCGGTGTATTTCGGCCGTCTTCCGGCGGGCGAATTGCAGCACCAGTCGGCGGTGTTCAGCAATGGCCTGCTCTTGAGTTTGATCGTCGCTTTCTTGCTCGGCGCGTTGATCCGGCGTGTGAAGGTATACGAAGTCTTCATCGAAGGCGCGAAAGAAGGGTTTCAAGTCGCCGTCGGCATCATTCCCTATCTGGTCGGCATGTTGCTCGCGATCGGTTTGCTGCGGGCGAGCGGAGCATTGGAGGCCTTGCTGGACGGCATCCGTTATCTGGTGCACGGTCTGGGTTGGGACGATCGCTTCGTGGATGCCTTGCCCACGGCGCTGGTCAAACCCTTTTCCGGCAGCGGTGCGCGCGCCATGATGATCGAAACCATGCGTACCTATGGCGCGGACTCGTTCGCGGGCAGACTCTCGGCGGTGATACAGGGCAGCACCGAGACCACGTTTTACGTGCTGGCGGTGTATTTCGGATCGGTGGGCATCAAGCGCAGCCGCCATGCGCTTTCTTGCGCGCTGCTGGCCGATTTGGCCGGGGTGATCGCGGCGATATTCGTTTGCTACGCGTTTTTTGGCTAACTAAACACCCAGCTCCTCCACCCATGCCAGTGCTTTCAGGTGCGCTTCGTTAACCGTGGCGGGCTCGATGGTGAGGGCGGTGGCGAGTTGGTTGATGCGCGCGATGTCGGCGCTTTCGCATGCTTCCGCCAACGCGAGGAAGGGACCGTAAATACCGTCGCGCTTCAATAAGGCATCGGCGATATTTTCCGGCAGAGTAAGTTTTTCCAGTACTTGATCCATTGGCATTTCCAGCATGGCGTCGAGCAGCGAAAAAATGCCGACGATAAATAAATTGTCGCGTTCGCTCCGGTCCACCATATCTTGACCCAGCAATTCCGTAAGGCGGCCGCGCGTGATGGCGGTCTTCATCAATGCGGGGGGCGTGGAGTTTTCGTTGGTGGTAACGATGAGCAAGGTAAGCCAGCGGTAAAGCTGCTGGTAGCCGAGAATGGAGAGCGCATGGCGGATCGATTGGATTTCGCAAGATAACCCAAAGCCGACCGAGTTGATATAGCGCAGCAACTTGAATGAAAGCGCGACATCGCGCTTGAAGCCTTTTTCGATTTCCGCGATATCGACGTTGTTGCGCACCTTATTCAGGATATCCAAAACCAGCGCCGCCGCCGGATTGATCACTTTGGCGGTCAATATCTCGGGGTGCGCGAAATAGTAGCCCTGGAAGTAATCGAATTTGAGTTCTTTGCAGCGTTTGAACACGGCCAGCGTTTCCACTTTTTCGGCGACGATTTTCAGCGAGAACTTCTTCAGCGCCAGCGAAAGCTCGCCGAGCTGCTTATCCGGCATGCCGAGCAGGTCGATTTTCGCGTAAGTGGCGAGCTGAATCAGCGCTTCGTTCTCGCTCGTGAGCTGGGCATCATGCAGCGCGAAATGAAAGCCGAGCGCTT
>DAIAMA010000272.1 GCA_027438535.1 bacterium | reverse complement strand
TGGATGCGGCGCTGGATTTGCTCACTCGCGCCAACCGGGCCGAACCGCACAATCCTTTCATCTTGCGCGATCTGGCCGAAGTCACGCGGCAAACCGGAGATCCGGCCGCGGCTATCCCTTTGCTGGAGCAAGCCTTGGCGCGCGCGCCGGATTTACCCGATCTGTATTCGGCCCTGGGTATGGCGCATGAGGCATTGGGGCAAATCGAACCCGCGCTTCGCGCGCATGCCCGCGTGGCGCAACTGCTGCCGCAATTACCGGCGGCACACAACAATCTCGGCAGCGCGCAGCGCAAAGCCGGCAACTATGAAGAAGCCAAGCGCTGCTTTGAAACCGCGCTGAAAATCGACCCGCGCCACACCGACGCACTCTACAACCTAGGTAGCGCGGCGCTTGAAGCCGGGCGCTTCGACGACGCCGTCGGCGCCTACGCGCGCTATGTGGAAGTCGATCCGAGCAATGCCGCGGGCTGGAACAACCTCGCCGCGGCCTGCCTGAAAACCCGCGCTTATGCGCGCGCCATCGCTTGCTTCGATGCCGCCGCGCGCCTCTTGCCCACGCACCCCGCCGCGCTCAATAGGGCAATTACGCTCTTGCACCTGGGCCGCCACGAAGAGGCTCTGGCCGCGTTCGAACGCATCAAGGAACATCAAGGCAACAACCCCGGCTACTGGCGCTATTACGCCATGGCCTTGCTCTATGTGCCGGAAATCGATGCGGCGATGCGCGCGGTGCTGCATGAATTCGACCAGCGCTTCGCCGCACCAGTTTATGCGCAAACCACGGCGCCGGCGCCCAAGCCGCGCGCAGGGCGCAAGCTGCGCATCGGCTATGTCTCATCGGATTTTCGCGAGCACCCGGTGGCGCGCAACTTGTTGCCGGTGCTGATGCAGCACGACCGCGAAAAATTCGAAATTATCTTGTACGCCAATATCGGCGTACCCGATGCCATGACCGAGCGCTTGAAACATGCCTGCGACGCATTCCGGCTCATCAACCATCTCGACGATGCACAAGCCGCGGCGCAAATGCGCGCGGACCAACTCGACGTGCTGGTGGTGCTGGCCTGGCGCTTCGACTCCAACCGTCCGCTCATCGCCGCGCACCGCCCAGCGCCCGTATGCGCGAGCTTTCATGACCCTGGCACCAGCGGTATGCGAGGCTTCGATTATGTGATCGGCGACCCCGTCCTCACGCCGAAGCGCGGTTCGCAATGGTTTAGCGAGCGCGTGGCACGTATGCCATCCTACTACCTGCATCAGCCGCTTGAGCTTGCGCCGCCAGTGAACGAGCTACCGGCCTTGAGCAATGATTACCTGACATTCGCCAGCTTCAACAACCCGGCAAAGCTCAACCCCGCCGTGATCGAACTCTGGTCGCGGCTATTAAACGCCTTGCCGGCGGCCCGGCTGATGCTCAAATACAAAGATTTATACGGCGATCCTTATGTGCGCGAGCATGTCGCGGCGCAGTTCGCGCGGCACGGCATCGATGCCGATCGCCTCATCCTCGCCGCCGCCGATGAAGCGGCCGCCGACCATCTCGCGCGCTATCACGCGGTGGACATCAGCCTCGACCCTTTTCCTTTCAACGGCTCCACTACCAGCTTCGAGTCGCTGTGGATGGGCGTGCCGGTACTCACCCTTGCGGGAGAAGCCATGGTCGGCCGTTGGGGGGCCACGATCCTGACCCGGGTAGGACTGACGGCGTGGATCGCCGGCGACGAAGAAAACTATCTCGAAATCGCGCAAGCCTTGGCTGCCGATCTCCCTCGCTTGGCTGCGCTGCGCGGGTCATTGCGCAGCCGGGTAGCCGCATCTTCATTATGTGATGCGCCACGTTACACGCGGCACTGGGTGCGCTTATTGCGTTGCATGAGCGACGGCAATAAACATCGCTAAGGCATTTCCGCAAAAGGCTATGCGCCTCTCCTCTACATCCCGCCTAGATCCTGAATCGCATCGACAACCATGCCCGTCCCGACCGCGATCAACAGAATGTCGGTCGCCACGCGCACATAGCGATACCCGGCCGGTGGCCGGCCAAGTTGCACGGTGAGCGTGTCCGGTACATCGTAATAAACCACATCCCGTGGCAACCGATGGCCGATATTCCATTTCTTGGCCTGGCCGGGCGGCATGCAGCCGTTATGTTTCTTAGCCAACCCTGGCGGACAGCGGCCACTGCGATACTGCTCGTGATAATACTCGCGAACGACCAC
>DAIAMA010000271.1 GCA_027438535.1 bacterium | reverse complement strand
CGGCGCTACGCGGTATCGCCTCGCATCCTGTTCGCGGGTAAATCTATTCCACCGGCAACACCTTTATCGAATGCTGTATCGGAACAATACGCGCGGCAAGGACAGCGCCGGCGGCGACGCCGAAAGCCACCACGCCTTGCAGCATCGAGGATTGGTCGAGCGGCATATGCAGCGCCACCTTGGCCCAGTCCAGGACGATGAATTGCAGCGTCGCTCCGGCAGCCCAGAACAAGGTCGTGACGGCGAGCGAAATTTGTCCCAGCTTATCCGCCCACAACAGGCGTACGCAGTGGCTGAAGTCGCGTATCAGATACCAGGGGTTGCGATGCACGGGTTTATGGTCCACGCCGGTGTTGGGCACGAAGATATTAAATATGGCGGCGAGCAGATAGAAAAATGCGATGGCCGCGATAGCCATTTCCGGCGGCGTGTTGATCCCGGTATTGATGCCGGGTATATCGATCATGGCCAATAGGCCGCTGACTTTGGGATTGATCAGCGCGCCGCCGACCGCCGTGCCGAGGATGATGGCGGCGACGGTGAGCCCCTCGATCCAAGCATTGGCCAGCACCAGATGTTTGGCCGGCAGCAGTTCGGTGAGGATGCCGTATTTCGCCGGCGAATACGCCGCCGCGCCCAAGCCCACGATGCCATAGGCGAGCAGGGGCGGTACATGGAGCAGCAGCAGGAAGCAACCGACGATCTTAATGCTGTTGCTGATGAACATGACGCGGCCTTTCGGCATCGAGTCGGCGAAAGCCCCTACGAACGGCGCTAAGAGCACATAGGAGATAGTGAAATAGAACTTCAGCAGCGGCGAATATTCCGGCCGGTGAAAGGCGTCGATCAGCAGCGAAATGGCGGCGATGAGCAGCGCGTTATCGGCGAGGGCGGAGAAAAACTGCGCCGCCATAATAATGTAGAAACCGCGAGTCATTCAATTAGCGCATCTTGTGGCAAGAGGGTATTCTCCACCACAATGACAAACCCCATTTATATCACACAATACGCTATCGCCGAAACGGCGCGCGCGATAAGCTGGGCGAAGGCAGGCTGTTCAGCATGGCGGAAATATGGTTAAATCCTAGCCCCTTCACGTATTAGCGACGATATCCTCGGATTTCAAATTATGGCGGATCGCAGACTACAAGTCTTTCACACCGTGGCGAAGCAGTTAAGCTTCACAAAAGCCGCCGAGTTGTTGTACATGACCCAGCCGGCGGTGACGTTTCAGGTGAAGCAGCTCGAGGAACACTTCAATACCCGCTTGTTCGAGCGCGGCCACAGCAAGATCACGCTCACGCCGGCGGGCGAAGTGGCGCTCGAATATGCCGAGCGTATTCTCAACCTTACTGGAGAAATGGAAACGCGGCTGGGAGAGCTGACCGGCCAGATTTCGGGCACGCTCTTGGTCGGCGCTAGCACCACGATTGCCGAATATATGCTGCCGCGCTTACTGGGCGACTTCAAGGCGCAATATCCGCATGTGCATGCGCGTTTGACGGTGGCCAATTCCGAGACGATCGAGCTCAAGGTGGCCGACCATGCCCTCGACGTGGGCCTGATCGAATCGCCGTCGCATCATCCGCAGCTTACTTCGCATGTCTGCTGCGAAGACGATTTGGTGGCGATTTGTTCGCCCAAGCATCAAGTGGCGAAATACGAGTCGATTACGCCGGCGCAATTGGCCGAATTGCCCTATGTGAGCCGCGAGTCCGGCTCCGGTACGCGCGAAGTGGTGGATGATTATTTCCGCCAAAACGGCATACAGCCGGAGGATTTGCATATCACCATGGAATTGGGCAGCCGCGAGGCGATCAAGGGCGCGGTGGAAGCCGGCTTGGGCATCGCTATCGTGTCGCGTGCCACGATTCTCAAAGAAGTCAAATTAGGCGACCTCATCGCCGTGACCTTGAATCCGCGCTTAATCCGCCCTTTGTCGCTGGTGTATGCGAAAGAAAAGTTTCGTTCGCGCTTGCTGCAAACTTTCCTCGATTGCGTGGTGAGCACTTTGAAAGAGCCGCGCCAATCGTGAGGCAAGGCATGGCCGCGCAATGAAACGCGACGAGAAAGACCTGCTCCAGTTTTTCCGCGCACTGCCGCCCGAGCGGCAGGACACCTTATTTGCCTTCGCCGAATTTCTTGCCGCGCGCGCGGACCCAACGCCGCGCGCAATCGGCGAGCCCGAAGCCATTCCTCGCCCCACGGAAGAAAAAGTCATTCACGCCGTT
>DAIAMA010000270.1 GCA_027438535.1 bacterium | reverse complement strand
CCCAGGCCGCGAGTGCCGGTGCCAGCACCAATACCGGGGCGAGCAGGAATAGGAATTTATTCGCGCCACTGGGGATAATGATTTCCTTGAACATCAGCTTCAAGGCATCGGCAATCGGCTGCAGCCAGCCGCCGGGGCCGACGCGGTTAGGACCGATGCGGATTTGCATGAAGCCGATGATCTTGCGCTCGGCCAAGGTCAAATACGCCACGCACAGCATCAGCGGCAGTGTGATCGACACGATAAGTAACAGCGTTTTCACGAAGGTGAAAAGTTGCGGGCCCCACACCGGCCCGAACCAGCTTTGATAGAGCGCGAAGAAATAATCCATCATGCGCGTTCCACCATGATCGGATCGAATAGCCCGCCCAGATTCGCGGTCAGGGGATGCGCGCCGGCGACGCGCACGCAGTTATCCGGCAAGCGCTCATCGCGCGCTATCGGTAAGTGCGCATAGCCCTTGCCTTGCTTCAGAATAACCACATCGTTTTCGCGCAAACCGAGTTGCCGCAGCAACGCAGCATTGGCCCAAGCGCGCGGTGTTCGCGCATCTTGCGTGACCTGCAACGACGGCGCGCGGCGTACGATGGCATCCAATTGGTAGATCGGCACTTCGCCGATGCGCTCGATGCCATTGGCTTTCACGCCGAGATCCAGCCGCGGTTCCTTCAGCGCATTGTCGAGCATCCCTTGCACCTCCGCTTCGCCGCCGGCGAGCAAAGCTTTACGCACTTGTTCGGTGCTGTCGTAGTCGAAGCCTGGCAGTTGCAACAAATTACCCAGCACGCGCAGCACTTTCCACGCCGGCCGGGTTTCGCCGCGCGGCTTCACTACCGCGTTGAAGGACTGCACCCGGCCCTCGGTGCTAATGAAAGTACCGGAGGTTTCGGTGAAAGGCGCGATCGGCAACAGCACGTCGGCGTAATCCAGGGCCAAATGCTTGAAGGCGGAGAACGCAACCACCATTTGCGCGTTCATCATGGCATTCAGCGCCTGCTGTGCATCGTAGCTATCCAGCTCCGCTTCCACATTCAGCAACAGATAGGCTTGGCGCGGGTTGGCCAGCATTTGTGCCGCATTCATACCCGCGCCCTGAGGCCACGCCCCCGCGATATGCGCACCGACGCTATTGGCCGCCTCGCCCAAGAAGCCAAAGCGCGCGCCCAACACGCGCGCCAACTCCAGGCCGAGACTGTGCAACGTCGCGGCCTGCGGGTGGTGTTGCGCCATATTGCCGAGCAAAACGGCAACCTGCTTCCCGGCGACGAGGCTTCGCGCAATGGCTGTGGCCGATGCATTGGGTGTAATACCAGCAAGCGCATCGCGATATGCCGCACCCAAGACAATATTCTTTTCCTGCGCGGCGGCTTTTAATACTTGCGCCAACATATTTGCCAGCGCACTCGGCGCGACAATGGCTTTATTCGCCACCCAGCACAGCAAATCGTCATCCACCGGGTTGATCAGATTAAGCTTCGCGCCATGCTTTACCGCTTGCCGTAAGCGGTGCGCAAGCAGCGGATGATCTTTACGCAGCGTGCTGCCGACCACCAATAGCGTATCGGATTGGGCAAGCTGTTCTATCGACTGCCCGAGCCAGGGAGCGCCACGCTGCGCTACATCGGCACTGAAATCGCATTGCCGCATGCGGTAATCGATATTGCCGCACCCCAGGCCGCGCACGAGTTTCTGCAATAGATACAATTCTTCCAACGTACTGTGCGGCGTGGCCAGCGCACCGATGGCGTCCGCGCCGTGCTTGGCTTTAATATCGGCCAGCCCATGCGCCACGTATTCGAGCGCAGTCTGCCAATCGGTCTCGTGCCATTGGCCATCTTGCTTGATCATGGGTGCGGTCAAGCGTTGCTCGCTATTCAGCGCTTCATACGAAAAACGATCGCGATCCGCCAGCCAGCATTCGTTCACCGCTTCGTTATCGCGCGGCAATACGCGCATCACGCGCTCTTGCATGGTATGCACCGACAAATTGGCGCCCAGGCCATCGTGCGGGCTGATGGAGGCGCGGCGCGACAACTCCCAAGTGCGCGCGGTGTAGCGAAAGGGCTTGGAGGTCAAGGCACCCACCGGACACAAATCGATCATATTGCCGGACAACTCGGAATCCACGGTCTGCGAAATGAAGGGCATGATTTCGGAATGTTCGCCGCGCGCCGCCTGGCCTAATTCCATCACACCGCCGATTTCCTGGCCGAAGCGCACGCAACGCGTGCAGTGGAT
>DAIAMA010000026.1 GCA_027438535.1 bacterium | reverse complement strand
CTGCGTCTCATCGTGGCGCTGCTCCAATTCCTGCAGCATGCGGTTGATGACGCTCATCGCATCAATACCCAGCCGCTGACGCCCAAGCCGACACCCAGCAGCGCGAGCACGATCCACCGCCAATGCAATGTGTTTCCGATCTTCGCCGCGGGCGTATCGGACGCGGCGGCGCGCACATGCCGCTCATCGACTTGCTGCTTGCCCTCGCCGAATACCAGCAGCAGCGATTTGTGGCACAAAATATTCACGATGCGCGGCGTGCCGCCGCTCGCGCGGTACAAAACGCTCAACGCGCCCTTGGTGAATAATGCGCCGCCTTGATGTCCGGCGACCGTCAAACGATGCGCGACGTAATAATCCAGTTCATCGCGCGTCAACGCGCGCAATTCGTAGTGAAATGCAATGCGCTGCTTGAGCTGGCGCAGCGCGGGCAGATCGAGTTTCGTATTCAACTCCGGCTGGCCGAACAAGACGACTTGCAGCAATTTGCGCTTCTCGGTTTCCAAGTTGGAAAGCAGGCGCAAGGCCTCCAGCGTCTCTATGGGCATGGCTTGCGCTTCATCCAGGGTGACCACCACGCGCTTGCCCTCGCGCGCGAATTCGAGCAAGGCCAGCGTCAATGATTTCAGTATTAAGTGTTGATCCAGATCGCGCTGAATGTTTAGATTCAATTCCTCCGCCAGCGCGGCCAGCAGCGTACGCGGTTCGAGATAGGGATTGGGGATATAGGCGGAAACGTAATCGTCGTCTAGGCTGGCGAGAAATTTGCGGCACAATAAAGTCTTGCCGGTACCCACTTCGCCCGTAATTTTGATGAAGCCTTCGCCGTTCTTGACGGCGATGAGCAAGGTATTGATCGCTTCCTGAAACACGCCGGAAGCGAAGGAAAATGCAGTGTCCGGCGTAATCGAGAACGGCGCTTCGCGCAGCCCGAAATGCTTGTTGTACATAACACCCACCGCAATGCGACTGCGGTGATTATACCGGCTTTACGCTCCCGGAAAAGCCGGGATTCACGGGCTGGCCGGACTGGGCTGCCGAAGATTCTGAAAGTTGCGCTGCGATTCGAGGATATTTTGCGACCAGTTGTCGCCGCTCTTGACCACCGTGGGCTTGAGCAGGATCACCAGCTCGCGCTTGCTCGTGCTACGGTTGGTATGGCGGAACAGGTTGCCCAAAATCGGCACATCGCCCGCACCGGGTATTTGCGAATTATCGGACAGCGAGGCGGAGCGCATCAGGCCGCCGATCACCACCACTTGGCCATCCTGCGCGCGCACGATGCTGTCGGTTTCACTCACCGCGCTGGAGGCGAGCGGCAGATTGAGCGTACCCGAAGTGCCCAGGCTGATGGAGGTGTTGACGGTGGTGACATCGCTCACCGAGGGATGGATATGTAAAGTGATGTTGTCGTTCTCGTCGATCTGCGGTGTCACGTCGAGCGCGATACCGGAAAAAAAACGGCTGTAGCGTCACGTTCGGATTCGACGTCGTGGTGGTCCCGGTGGTGGTGCTGGTACTGACATTGGTGACGAAGAACGAATCCGTCCCGACCTTCAACACCGCTTTTTGATTATTGAGCGTGGCGATGCGCGGGCTCGAAAGCACGGATACCGCGCCTTGCGATTCCAAAAACTCCAACAGCGCGGCAAAACTGGAGGTGCGGAAAGCGAGTCCGAAAATGCCGCCGGTCGGGGTGCCGCCCGCGGACGCCAGACCGCCGCCAACGAGATTGGACAAGGTGGTACCGGCAGTCAAACCGCCGCCAGGGAGCGTGACGTTTTGGGCGTTGGTGCCCATGCCGCCGCGGAACTGGCTGTTCTTATCGAACCCCGCCCAGTTGATGCCGGATTGGAAACCGGCATCCAGCTTCACCTCGATGATTTTCGCTTCCAAGATCCCTTGCCGGTCCACCGATATTTGCGCGGCGTGCCGATATTGCTCCACTGCGCGCAGCTCGGCCGGCATTGCCTTCACCACGATCACGCCGGATTGCGGGCTCACCACCAGGCTGCGCCCGCCCTCGGTGCCGACAATGGTGCTCAAGGCCGATTTCAGTTCGCCCCAAAAATTGCTATCCGAGGTCGTGGAAATCTTGCTGCTTTGCAGCGCCGTCGCCGTGGTCGTGGGCGAAATCGTCGAAGTGGGTGTGGTCATGCCGCCGGCGGAGGTATTGCTGATCGAGCCCGAAGACACGGTGATTTCCGACGTGCCTTTGCGCAGTGACGTTAAATAATTCACTTGAAATATGCGGGTTTGCAAAGTCAGCGGCTGTACATAGATGCGCGTGCCGTCGAGCTTGTAATCGTAGCCATAGAGATCGCGGATCGCATCCATAGCTTCGAGCACGGTCACGTTTTTCAAGTTGACCGAGATCGTGCCGGTCACATCGGGATGCACCAGCATGCTGTAGCGGGTGCCGGAGACGATGCCCATGAATACCTGATTGGCCGGCGCATTGTTCACCACCAGGTCGAAGCGCGGCTCCACGACGCGCGCGCCGGTGGCGGGAATATCGATCTTGAGCGGCGGCAGCAACGCTTGGCTTACCTTGTCCGGCGTTGCTGGTTTCGCACTTTCGCGCACGGCACGCGCCATTTCATCGTTGATTTGCTCCGAGGTCGTGGGCCCCGGCAACGTCTGGCAGCCCGCCGCGAGCAGCAGCAGTATCAGAACCAGCTTTTTCATTCCGCTTCCTTCCGTTTTGCTTTTTTACCGGGCTTATGCGCCCGAAGTTTAGTGCGCGGCTGTACATCGGCCGTGGCTGCGGGCTGCTTATCCACATCCGGGAACAATTTAAGCGTTTGCATTCCCTCCGGCCCGCGTAATTGAACGCGATCTTCGTCGATGCGCGTGACCACCGCATCGCCTACCTTCGACCCTACCTTGACTGCCTGCCCACTGATCACCGCACTGCGTTGCGCGCCGATGGTGCGCACCACTTGCAGTACTGGCCCGCTGGGTTGCACCGCGGCCGCCGATCCGGCATCGAAACCGGCAGGCGGGCGCGTCGGATCGGGCAGCCCCGCCGCGTGTGCCGCGCCGCTCACGCACAGCAAAAGCCCAATCAGACGGAAAGCCATGTTTTATCCAAGCTTAAGGTATAGAGCGTTAATGTCAGCCGCGAATTCGGGTACTCCCGTGCCGCCAAATTCACACCGCCCCAATACACGCGCCAATGCATTTTCTCCAGCACTGAGAGATACGCCACCAAATCGGCATAATTGCCCTCGACGCTGATTTCCACGCCATGCTTATACAAGCCGAGACTCGCCACTTGCGCTTTCCCCTGCGCCTTTTCGGGCTTCGCGCCGGGCTCCGCGGGCTTGCCTTCCTCGATCAGCGGTGCCGCCGGCAGTGTCTTGATGCTGATCAATTTCAAGCGTGCATTTTGATTGAGCAGATCGCGCAATACTTGCGTCATGCGATCCGGCGCCACCAGTCCTTGCTGCACATTCGCCAATGCGGCGTAAGCGCTTTTGCGCTGCGCATCGAGGTCGGCGAGCCGTTGCTTATTGGGCGCATCGGGATCGTGCCGCGCGGCTTCGGCCAAGGCTTGGACTTGCGCTTCTAAGGCTTGCGTTTGCGCTTGGGATTGAACCAGCGCTTGCGACAACTCTTTTTGTTTCGCGATGAGCGGGTCGATCACGCTGGTCATCACCAGCGCCACCAGCACCGCCGCCAGCATCAAAAAAATCAGCACGCGCTCGCGCAAGCTCATCGCATCGACGCGATCCAGATAGGGCTTGAGCTTGGCGATCATTTATCCGGCTCCTGATGCGCGGATTGCAAGGTGAATTCGATAAAGCGCGGCGCGGCGGCGGGCTTACCGTCCTTGGCCGGCGGGGCTTCCGGCTGGCGCATCTCCAGCATCGCGAACTTGCGCCCTTGCATCACCGGCTCCTCGCTTAAACGCCGGATATACTCCGGCACCAACTCCGGTTTAAGCGTGCGGCCGCTGATG
This sequence comes from bacterium, assembly GCA_027438535.1. Lineage (GTDB taxonomy): Bacteria > Pseudomonadota > Gammaproteobacteria > Burkholderiales > Thiobacteraceae > RBG-16-58-11. The sequence goes on along the minus strand of DAIAMA010000026.1, from coordinate 6,718 downwards.
GCCATTTCGCTGCCGCTGACCGAAAACCCGGTCAGCCAAAGGCCCTCTACCGTCTGCCGCGCGAAAGCCTTGAGATACGGCGAGAAGCCATCGGCGCCCGCCAAACTGCCTTGTTTAAGCGCGCCCTGCACCGCTTGCAGCGCTTTCAGTTCCGCTTCGGCCTGCTGAATCTTGGTTTCCAGATCGGCGCTTTTTGGACGCGGGCCGAATTCCTGTGCCATGCGCTCGGCGCGCGTTTGCGCCGCCACCAAGCGCTTGGCGCCGCGACCGGCTTCCGTCTGCAAATTCGCCACTTGATAGCGCGCATAGCCATAAAACGCCAGCAGGCCCAGTGCCAGCAAACCCAGCGCTTGCACCATGGTCTGGCTGGAAAATATCTTCTTCTGTTTGAGGAAGATCGGGTTATAGAGATTGATCTGTTGACTCACAACGTCCGTTCCTCATGCCGCAGCGATGCGCCAAGCGTCAGGAAAAACCGCACCTGATTATTGAGCGCCCCCACCGCCGGTACGCGCGAAAAATCGAATACGTCGTTCAAATCCAGCACCGATACCGACACGTAAAGATTGTTCGTGAGATAAGCGCGCAAACTTTCCGCATCCGGCATGTAGGCAATGAACAGGCGAGAAATGCTAATGAAGGGAAATTGGCGCTCGATATTGTCGAGCGAGCGCTGCAATTCGAGCGCGATGGCGGAGTGATTGTAGAATGTCGGAATGGCAGCGTGCGTGAGGCGCGGATACTCGGCAGCAGTTTCGTCGCGCCCTATCTCACCATCGTGTTGCTCAAACCGATTGCTCGGTGGCGCACCCGCGCGGTGGTGATTCTGCCGGATGCCGTAGCGCCGGAATTATTCCGGCAATTGCGCGTCTGGCTGAAGTGGGGCATGGGGCGAGGTGTTGCGCCCGAGGCGAGCGCGGGTTGGGCGGGACGAGTGTAAAGCCTTTGAGTTTTCCCATGCAGGGCGACGGCGCTGCATCCAAGTACAGAACCAGAGACGCTGGATAGCTCGTTTATGGGGAATGCAAGTTATTTAGGCCGCCTGAGGTGTCCTTCAACACATTCCTAAACTGCTCAACTGTCATCGGTTTGCCGAACAAAACCCCTGGAAAGCATGACAGCCGCCGTTTATTTTTTTGGTACGGTGAGCTGGGCGTCGCGGATAAGTTTTCCACACTGGCTATCCTTACCCGGCCCGGCCTCCACCAAGGGCAGTAAGGCGAGCAAGGGGTTTACCGCGCCCAATGCCACTGCACCGAGACTGCGCATCGCGAGCTGCGCTTTATCGATGGAGATTGTGGGCTGGCTTAAGGTGCCGCGAATATAGATAGGCGTGCGCAAGGCAATCAAGCTGGTCTGCTTTGTATGTGGCATCAAGGTGAGATCCAGCGTTTCCTGGCCTAAATCGATGTTGCCATAGACGTCTATACGCGTGACCGCGGTATCCAATAGCATCACTTTGGTCGTCATCAGGCCTTGCTTAACATCGAAATCCGCGATGCCGCAGTTAATTTTTACGACCTTGTCGCCGGTCAGTTTCAAGTGCAGCATTTCCCATAGATGCAGGCTCACGGTTTCCATCATGAGTTTGCTGACCTCGCCATCGGCGACCACGAGTGCCGCTTCGCCGTTGGCGGTGGCCAGCATGCGCGCGATCGAATTACCCGTGCCCGTCAAATCAAAAGCGCCATTGACTTGACCTATGCTGGCCTGATTCAGATTGAAGGTGGGGAACAGCTTACGGATCAACATTCTGTGCGCTTGCATTTTGAGGTGCGCGCGTATCGGATTCTGACTACCGTCCAGCACCACTGTGGTGGACAGCTTGCCGCCGGCGACACCGAAATTCAGCGGGTCCAGAGTTAATACCGAGTCGCGCATTTTGATATGCGCCGCCAAGTTGTCCACCGGTAGCGCCTGGGCGCGGCGTAGCGTCTTGGCTTTGAGGTTCACATCGGCGTCCACACTGTTCCAGCGCTCGGTGTGAAAGGGCGCATCCGGTAAGACATGGGTGTGCACAGCCGGCGTGCTGGCGGGGGCTGTCGTCCGGTTGGCCACCGCAGATGCGCCGGGTTTAGCACCGATCACCGGACCAAGGTCGGAAAAATCCAATAGCTGCGATACCATGTCGCCATGCAAATACGGGCGCTTGCCGTTGGTATCGACTTGCAAGGTACCGGCAATATCGCTCTTGCCAATGCGGCCGGAGAATTTTTCATAGCGCCACATTTGCGCTTGATGCGCGATGTGCCCTTGCGTACTGTAAGCGGGTGTCTCGGGGAAAGCGATGTCGAGTAGAGGATACAGTTGCGCGAGACTCGCTCCGCGCAAGGTAAGCTGCATATCGATGGCGGAGAATTTAACCAGGCTGGTGATACTGCCTTGGGCATGTAGCGTGGTGCGACCTATGCTGGCGTCAAGCGTTAACGGATAGGGTGCATTTTCATCGCGCAGGGCCAATACCGGGCCACCCGTGCCTCGGGCGTTCAGGGCCAGTCCTTTATATTGTCCGTGCGCGATGAACTCTACATTGCCATCGCCGGCTTTGCCGCTCGCTGTGCTGCGGGTTGAGAGTTCCGATTGGATACTGGTTTTTTGCGCCACATTGTCGTAGCCGAGCCGGCCATGATCCAACATCAGGTGCCCGATTTGTACCCGGGCTTTTTCGTCCTGCTGATTGCGATCCAGCAGCCAATTTTTTTTATTCCCCTTCTGTTCTAAATACACCTCAGCGCCGCCTAGGCGTACTTCCGGTATGATTAATTCTTTTTTCAATAAATGTGGCAAATCAAGTCTGATCTCGACTTCTTGCACATCGATCATTTGTTTTTCCTTCGCCCAGATCGGATTGGCGAAAGTGACATTGGCTGCGCGTATACGTATCAGCGGCCATCCCAGGTTTACTTTTAGATCGCCATGTATTGCCAACTCGCGCCCGGTTTTGTCGGTCACCATGCGCGAGATGGGTCCACGCAACCAATTCCAGTCAAAGATCAGCGCGAGGAGCAGAATGAGTAAAATAAGTACGGCCAATACGCCACCTAGCCATTTCAAGAAGCGGCGCATGCGTAGAGAGGTGGGTACGGAGGATAGGGGCATTGTCAGCTTGCACGCGCGCGCAGCTTCGCTTTCCGTTCGCTGGCGTGCATAAATGCGAGGTGATGTTGATTTCGCTCTTGCCGGACACCAAGGTGGGCAACGCGGTTATGGCGTGCCTTCTGTAGTGTGCACCAGATTATCGGCGTAGATGCGGGCGCCTTTTTCCGAAACGAAGACGATCGAAAGCGCATTTATACGGATGCGGCCTGGAGCCGCATCCGATTAATAGCGCGATACTCGATTGTTTTCGATGCGTACGCGGTCTCCGACACGCAGATCGCCGATGTTGTCTTGATCGATCGTTTGATAGTCGCCGTTATTCAAGCGCACGCGTATGGCGTAGGTGGCGTTTGTTGTCTGACGATTTTTATCTATTTCATGACCGACCAGCGCGCCGCCCGCGACACCCGCGACCGTGGCAACGGTTTTGCCGGTACCGCCGCCGACTTGATTACCCAATACGCCACCGACGACTCCGCCGATGATGGTGCCTGCGCCTATTCCGCTATTCGCGACACCGCCGCGCGATTGCTGGATGGAATCGACGACGCCATAGGCGGTATAGTTGCTGCTATAGCCGGAGTTCGAACTGGCCTGACGTTGATCAGGCGTGGCGCAGCCCGCCAAGCTGCCTGCCGCGACCAGGCCAAGCCATAGCAATGAATGTGTTTTCATGAAACGCTCCTAAGTGATGTGTGATGTAAGCGTACGTGCTCTGTGCCGGCGCGTCGGTTCGTTAACGAACATAAGGACTAAACGCGAATACGGGGGGTTTAGCGCCATGCGGGTGAAAACGGGGTAATCAACTTGCCAGAAGTGGCCCGGCGCGACGTAATCAATCGTTCTTGGCGAGGATGATGACTTTGTCGCCCGGATGCAGGCGTTTTCTGGAGGAGAGCTTGTTCCAGCGCATCAAGTCGTGTAGCTCGACATCGAAACGCTGTGCGATGGAGGAGAGCGTGTCGCCGCGGCGCACGGTGTATCGCTGGTGCCGCGGTGCGCGATAAGCGAGCGCGGTGCGGTGAAGGGTTTTCGCGCGGGCGATTTTAGTATGGGTTTCCTGAATCGGGCCGAGATGCAGTTTCTGGTTGACCGCGAGCCGGCTGGAACGGATGTGATTCCAGGCTTTGATCTGGGATACTTTTACTCCGGTATGCTTGGCGATGGAAAGCAGGGTGTCGCCGCGGCGCACGGTATAAAGCTTGGCATGCGACGGGGAGTCGGATGTGCCGATGGGAATGTTGAACGATGCGGTTTCAAGGCTAGCGCCACCGTTGCCCGGCACCAGCAGGATTTGGTTCCGCGTGAGGCGGCCGCGCCTGAGGGTGATGCCGTTGGCGGCCTCCAGTCGCGTACTGGAAATACCGTGGCGGCGGGCGATGGACACCAGCTTTTCGCCGCGCTTCGCATAATAGGGCCGCCACGATACCAAGGGCTTGCTGTAATTTTCCAGGTTGGATGCGAAGACTTCCGCCTTGTCCACCGGTAACAATAGCGTGATGGGCCGTTTGGCTTGAATCACCGGCCTGGTGTAGTTCGGGTTGAGCGAGGTGAATTCTTTTAGCGGGGTTTCCGCGAGCTTCGCCGCGAGCGCGACATCGATGTGCTGCGTCAGCGTAATTTGCGTGAAGTAGGGCGTATTGGGCACCACGCCCAAATCGATGCCGAAATCTTGCGGGTGCTGGATCAGGTTCTTGACCGCGAGCAGGCGCGGTACATAGGACTGGGTTTCTTTCGGCATGTGCAGGCTGAGATAATCGGTGGGCAAGCCCTTGGCCTCGTTTCTGGCGATGGCGCGCGCCACCGAGCCTTCGCCCCAGTTATACGCGGCGAGCGCCAACTCCCAGTCGCCGAACATGTCGTGCAGATTTTGCAGATAATCCAGCGCGGCATTGGTGGCGGCGATCACATTGCGCCGATTGTCTTCCCACCAGTTTTGCTTTAATCCGTAATTGCGGCCGGTGGAGGGAATGAATTGCCAAATACCGGAGGCGTGGCTGCGCGAATAGGCGTTCGGGTTGAATGCGCTTTCGATCATCGGCAGCAGCGCGATTTCGGTCGGCATGCCGCGCTTTTCGACTTCTTGCACGATATAGAACAAATAGCGCTTGCTGCGTTCCAGCATCCGCGCCACATATTCCGGGCGATGGGTATACCAGTCTTCGTTTTCTTTCACCATTGACGTGTCTAGCGCGGGCAAGGCGAATCCGGCGCGGATGCGTGCCCATAGATCGTGTTGCGGATCGCCCAGGCTGTTCTCCGTTTTGAGCAATGGCGCGGCATTACTCGTCGCGGGGTCGATGCGGAGAATCGCGGCTTGCCCTGGCGCGGCGCCGCTGGCCGCATCGGCGTCGGATTTTTCTTCCGGCGTTTTTTCTTCGGGAGTGGTAGAGGTCGTGGCGGGCGCTTCAGCGTGCGTATTGTCCGGGGTTGCTGGCGCGGCGGATGAATCGGGAAAGGTCGCCTCCGCCGGGGTGGCCGCCGGCTCTACAGGAGACACGCTTGCAACAGCGGCAGGAATGGCAGCTGTATCCGCCGCCAGGGCGCCTCCGTGATATAAGCTTGCGATCAAGGCGGCGATCGTTAGCCTAGCGCGTGCTGTCCACATCGAATAATGTTCATTCTGGGTTGTTATCGGGTGCGATGGTACGGGCGTAACGCTTTAAACGTCAAGGGTTTTTTCTTTGTAATGTGACCAAAATTTATTCTTTCCGGGCACGATAATATCCGAATGGCGTATCACCCAAAATAGGTGTTCTGCGCCATAATAGGCCACGTATGCGGTGCCGGGTGCTTGGCCGTACTAGGCCTTCCAGGAGTTGCTGTTGGAGCCGCGAGCAGGATAATTTGGATCATTTGCATATAGCCGGGGGAGCATAACGTGTCAAATCTTGAGGGGCCTCGTTTCGTCGAGCGCCGGCACGATGCGCGTCCCTGGTTCGATACCGCCTTGGGGCACCATGTGCTGGGACGCGAGCAAGCTTATTTCGATGAGGCGGCAAGCGATATTTTCGGCTTCAACGCGCTGCAACTTGGCTTGCCGCAATACGATTTGCTGCGCACCAGCCGAATTCCGCTACGGCTTGCGCTCGATGCTTATGCGCCGGCGCGGCTCCTCGCGGATTTCAATTATTTGCCGATCGCGAGCCAAAGCGTGGATCTGGTGCTCATGCCGCATGTCCTAGAGTTTTCCCGCACGCCGCACCAAATTTTACGCGAGGTGGAACGCGTTCTGATGCCCGAGGGACACGTGATCATTACCGGCTTTAATCCCTTGAGCCTGTGGGGCGCATGTCATGCGTTTCGCCGCCGCCGCGGTGAATTTCCCTGGCGAGGCAAATTCATCGGCTTGCCGCGGCTCAAGGATTGGCTGGCGCTGCTCGGATTCGAGGTGGCGGCGGGGCGGCTTGCATGCTATGTGCCGCCGTTGCGAAGCGCGCGCTGGCTGGCTCGCTTGCAATTCATGGAAGCGGCAGGTGACCGTTGGTGGCCCTTAGGCGGCGGCGTGTATTGCTTACTCGCCAAAAAACGCGTACCCGGCATGCGCTTGATCTTGCCGTCCTGGAGTGAACGCTTGGCGGCGCAGCGCGGCATTGCTCCGGTGGCGCAAAAAAAAGCC
>DAIAMA010000269.1 GCA_027438535.1 bacterium | reverse complement strand
GAGATTCATGGCATAGCTCCTTCTCAAAGTGCCTTACGAAGATTGACCGGCGGGATTTGCAGTGCTTCCCGGTATTTGGCGATGGTGCGGCGCGCGACGATGATGCCTTGCTGCGACAGAACTTCGGCGATTTGACTATCGGAGAGCGGTCGTTTGATGTCCTCCGCCGCTACCAGTTGCTTGATCAGCGCGCGGATCGCGGTGGCGGAGCAGGCGCCGCCGGTATCGGTGGCGACGTGGCTGCCGAAAAAATATTTCAGCTCGTAAATACCGCGCGGCGTGAACATGTATTTCTGCGTGGTGACGCGCGATACGGTGGATTCGTGCAGGCTGACTTCTTCGGCGATTTCGCGCAGTACCAGCGGGCGCATCGCGACGTCGCCATGATCGAAGAAATGGCGCTGGCGGTCGACGATGGCTTGCGATACGCGCAAGATCGTGTCGAAGCGCTGCTGCACGTTTTTAATCAGCCAGCGCGCTTCCTGTAGCTGGTTGGCGAGGTCCTTATTCGAGGCGTTGCGATTGCGGCGCAAGATATCGGCGTAAACGCGATTGATCCGCAGCCGCGGCATGGCGTCCGTGTTGAGCCGCACCGTCCATTGGCCTTTGATCTTGCGCACCTCCACATCGTGCACGATGTAGCGGGTATCGGTCGCGGCATATTCCGCGCCGGGGCGCGGGTTAAGTCCGGTGATGAGCGCCCGCACCTGGCGCAACGCTTCGTCGTTGCACTGCAAGAGCTTCTTGAGTTTGGTGAAGTCGCGCGCGCCGAGCACTTCCAAGTGCTTGCGCGCGAGTTCAAGTGCGGCGTCAAGGCCAGGCGTATCGGCCGGCAGGGCGCTCAGTTGCAGCGCTAGGCATTCGGAAAGACTACGCGCGCCGACGCCGATGGGATCCATGTTTTGGATGTGCTTGAGCGCGGTATCCAATTCCACCGGATCGACTTCCAGCTCCGGCGGCAATAGCGTGGCGAGTTCGGCCAAATCCTGTTGCAGATAGCCGGCGTCATCCAAGGCATCGATCAGCAGCATGGTCATGCTCTTATCGCGTTCGCTGAGCGGGAGTAGATTCAGTTGCCACAGCAAATGCTCGCGCAAGGTTTCGGTGCAAGCGGCCATTTGCGGCCCATCTTGCTCTTCGTCATCGTTGTGCGAGTAAACGCCGGGCGCCTCGTCCCACAGCCCCTCGGCCTGCTCCATCGCGGTTTCCGGCACTTCGGGCGCCTGCTCGGCGGCGGGCGCCTCGGCGGGGGCGGCTTCGGAAGTCTCGGGGATGGGGGTGTCGCCGCCGTAATAATTTTCATCGTTGCCGTCTTCGCCGTTGCCCTCGTATCGTTCCAGCAACGGGTTCTCTTGCAGCAGCGTTTCGAGCTCTTGATTGAGCTCGAGCGTCGAGAGCTGCAGCAGCCGGATCGATTGCTGCAACTGCGGCGTGAGCGTGAGGTGCTGGGAGAGCCTGAGCTGTAGACTATGCTTCATTCGATGTATGTTCTAGCCGGAAGCGCGGCCGCGCGATAGGGTCGGGCTTATAGACGAAAATGTTCGCCTAAATAAACCTTCCTCACATTTTCATTATAAACAATTTCATCCGGTTTGCCGCTGGCCAGTACTAAACCCTCGTTAATGATATAGGCGCGGTCGCAAATCCCCAGTGTTTCCCGTACGTTGTGATCGGTAATCAAGACGCCGATGCCGCGGCCCGAGAGAAAGCGGATAATTTTTTGGATATCCAGCACCGCGATCGGATCTACACCGGCAAATGGCTCGTCCAATAGTATAAAACGCGGTTTGGTGGCCAACGCGCGCGCGATTTCCACCCGCCGCCGTTCGCCGCCGGACAGGCTCAGGGCCGGGGCATCGCGCAAGTGCTCGATATTCAGATCGTGCAGCAATTCGTCCAAGCGCAATGCGATTTCTTCGGGAGGGATCGGCTGCAACTCGAGAATGGCCTGGATATTCTCGGCTACGGTGAGCTTGCGGAAAATCGAGGCTTCTTGCGGCAAATAACTCAAGCCCAGCAGCGCGCGGCGGTGAATGGGTAAGGTACTCAAGTCCCGGCCGTCGAGCAAGATGCGTCCGCCATCCAAACCGGTAAGCCCGACCATCATATAAAAGCTGGTGGTTTTGCCCGCGCCGTTGGGGCCGAGCAAACCCACCACGTCGCCGCTGTTCACGTTGAGCGAAACGTCCTTGACGACGACGCGCGCCTTGTAGCGCTTGCGCAAGTTGATGACCTCGAGTGTGCT
>DAIAMA010000268.1 GCA_027438535.1 bacterium | reverse complement strand
ATTAGGGCCGGGCTCAGCAGACCGAGTTTTTGCAGGCGCGCCAGCGGGCGCAAATGATGCTCGGCCAGGCTTTGCCGGATTTCATCTTGGGTCTCATGCACATGCATATGAATCGGGATGTCGAGCTGTTCCGCCAGCGTCAGAATTTTCTCGAAGGTTTTATCGCTCACGGTATAGGGCGCATGCGGTGCCATGCAGAAAGTCAGGCGCGCATGCTCGCGATACGCATCGCGCGCTTCCAGGCCTTTGCGCAGGTAATCCTCGGCATCGGCGCCATAGGCGGTGGGAAATTCGAGGGCGATGATGCCGATGGCGGCGCGCATCCCGGCTTGGTCTACCGCTTGCGCCGTGGCGTCCGGGTAAAAGTACATGTCGTTGAAGCAGGTGATGCCGGCACGCAGCATTTCGGCGCAGGCCAGCAAGGTGCCGTCTTTGACGAAGGCCGGTGCGACGTGCTGCGCCTCCGCCGGCCAGATGTGATCCTTGAGCCATGCCATCAGCGGCAGGTCGTCCGCCAGGCCGCGCATCAGCGTCATGGCGGCATGCGTGTGCAGATTGATGAGCCCCGGCGTCAGCACATGCTGCGTGCGTTGAATGTGTTGTTTGGGGGCATAGCGCGCAGTGGCGTCGGGCGTAGGCAGCAGATCGATAATGCGGCCGTCTTGAATCGCCAGGCTGTGATGCGCCAGCACCACCTGGCTGGGTTCGATGGGAATTATCCAGCGTGCGCTGAGCAGGGTATCGATGGGGATCATGGCGTGGCTAAAAAAAAGCCCCGCACAACGGCGGGGCTCTTTGTTCCAGGGTCCGGATTACTTGCTTGGCGCCTGGATTTTCACTTCCACCACGACGCGGCGGTTAGGCTGCAAGCATGCCACCAGTTTCTTGTTGTGGCGATTCGCGGGGCCCTTGATATTTTTGCAATCGACCACCGGGTCGGCCGTGCCTCTGCCCACCGCTTCGATGCGATTGTTCGCAATGCCTTGGCTTTCGAGATAAGACTTCACCGCGTTGGCGCGTCTTTCGGAGAGCTTCAGGTTGTATTTCGCGGAACCGATGCGATCGGCGTAGCCGCTGACCAGAACGACCTCGACTTCCGGATGCTCTTTCATTTTCGTGACGACTTCGTCATCCAAGGTTTTCTTGCCGTCTTCGCGCAATACCGCTTTGTCGAAAGCGAACAAGGTTTCGGCTTGGATCGTCACGCGCAAGGCGGGTTTTTCCGGGCCGACATCAGGGGGAACCAAGGTCTCGGCGGGAACGGTATCCGGTTTTTTCGCGGCCGGCTTGGGCGGCGCCTTCACCAAATCCGGATCGCACTCGGCTATCGCCATGGACGGCGTCCAAGAGCCGGTGCGCCAGCATAGGCCGTAATTGTTTTTGACTACATGCTTGTTGTTGTCTTGCAAATAGCCGGGCGTTACTTTGCCGTCGCTATGGGCAAACGCTGCGCCTGCGCCGAGGCTCAGCAGCGTCACGAGGAGGCCGGAAGCAAGCTTCATGGTCTGGGAGATCGTCATGTTATCGCCTTTCTTTTCTTCGTTGAGAACGATATGCGGGGGTTACTGCACTTGGCTGAATATTAAACATAAAACACCGCGATTACAAGGTTTTTTAAGTATTAGGGACTTCCGCAACATGCGAGCGCGGAAAAAGGGGAAGTTGCACGCGCCTGGATGGGCCAGGGTGGCCGTGCTACAATCGCAAACTTTGATTCCGCCCCTTCTTCAGCCCTAGTAGATACAGCATAAATTACTGATAAATATGGATCAATTCGCAAAAGAAACCCTTCCGGTCAGTCTTGAAGAAGAGATGCGCAATTCCTACCTCGATTATGCGATGAGCGTAATCGTGGGCCGCGCCTTGCCCGATGTGCGCGATGGCTTGAAGCCGGTGCATCGGCGCGTATTGTTCGCGATGCACGAATCCAACAGCGTGTGGAATCGGCCCTATGTGAAATGCGCGCGCGTGGTCGGTGATGTGCTGGGTAAATACCATCCGCATGGCGACTCCGCGACGTACGAGGCGCTGGTGCGCATGGCACAGGACTTCTCCATGCGCTATATGCTGATCGACGGGCAAGGCAACTTCGGCTCGGTCGATGGCGATTCGCCGGCCGCGTATCGTTACACCGAATCGCGCTTGGCGCGCATCGCCTCGGAATTGCTGGCCGATATCGACAAGGAAACCGTCGATTTCGTGCCCAACTACGACGGCAAGGAAATGGAGCCGACCGTTCTGCCGGCCA
>DAIAMA010000267.1 GCA_027438535.1 bacterium | reverse complement strand
CCGCGCCATGACTTGCGTGAAGGTGTCGTTGGTTTTCTTGAAGCCTTCTTCCAGGCGCTCCGATACCTTGCCGCTGATCTGCTCCAAGCGCGTATCGGTGGTTTGGGTCAAGGCTTCCATCGCGCTCTTGAGTTGCAGCGTCGCACTGGCCATCGTGGTTTGGATGATTTCCTGATCCGCCCGCCCCTGCTCGATCAGTGTCTGCATCTGCTTGGCGAGTATTTCTTCGCGCATGGCGTTGAGCCGCTCCTGTACGCCGCCGGCCAGCTCGGTCAACTGCTTCGCCATCATCTCGCGCAGTTCGCCCAGGCGCTCGGATTGCGCGAGCTGCAGCTGATGCATATTGTCGCGCGTGAGCTTGAGTTCGGTGGAAATCACATTGCGCTGCTTGTCCGAGGTATCGCTCAGGACTTGGTTAATGCGCTCGCCCTGCTTGGTCAAGCCCTCGTGCAGGTCGGCCAGCATGAGGCGATGCTTTTCTTCCAGCATCTGCGCCACGGCCTGGGGAAATTCTTGCTGTACGCGCGCCAATTGTCCCATGCGCGCGCTGATCCAAAACGCCCCAAAGACGATAAATAGCAGGAGAAGGCTGATTAAGATTTCTAGCATGACAGAAGTATAGCGCAGGAAATGTCCCCGGGAAGCCGAACATAAGCTTCCGGGAAATAGTTCAAAACCAGATTTCCGGATAGTGCCGCGACTTCGGAATATTATTGACTAGGACTGCCACGGCCAGGAGGATTAAGGGGCCTAAAGCGGCGGGGACCACGATGTACCAGAACCCCATCGCGTGAATCTTCGCGGAGCCTATCACCGCGATTAAGGCGGTCGCGCCGCCCGGCGGGTGCAGCGTCCGGGTGGCGTGCATGAGCGCAATCGCCGTTGCCACCGCTACTGCTTCCGCGATCAATGGATACTGGTGCAATAATTTCCAGCAAATAACGCCGACGATCGCGGAAACGACGTGCCCGCCCACCAGATTGCGCGGTTGCGCCAAAGGGCTGCGAACGGCGCCATAAGCGAGTACGGCGGATGCCCCATAAGAGCCGATCATCAGCGATAGATCGGTACCTTCGAAAAAGAGGTGATTCACCCAGGACACCGATGCGATACCCAGAAATGCGCCAATCCACGACCAGACGATTTCGGTGTTGCTCACCCGTGGTGGACTACCGCGGGTGGTACCCCGCATCTTGCGGAAATATTCGGGAATTTTCAGTGTATATTTTCCAGGTTATAGGCGGCGACGAAGTCCTTGCGCAACAGCAGCCCGAGTAGCCGGTCATCGCTGTCCACGATAGGAATGCTGCGACCCTCATGTTTATGGAACGCGCTCACGACGTCCCGGAAACGGGCGTCGGGGCTAAGCACGACGGCAGGGGAAGTCATCGCCGCGCTCACCAGCGTCTCATGACAACGGTGCTTAAATTCGAACCCTGCATCGAGCATGTTCAGCAGCAGTTCCAGGAAAGTATCGACCTTTAGCCGCCGCAAGAAGTCCGTTTCGGTCAGCATCCCGATAACATGGCCTTTTTCATCCACCACGGGGAGCGCTTTATAGCCGGATCGGACGAGCGCCTTTGCCGCTTCGTCCAGGGGCATATCATGCGGCACCGGGTCGATTCCGGTCCGCATCAGGCTTGCTGCCCTAAAGTTGCCTAATAGGCGCCCTATCGCGTGACGATGCGCTAGGTGATAAATCTCGCGAAAATCTTCCGTGGTGATATCAAGGTAGCCGGGAATGTGCTGCATGGCATCCAGAATGTCCGCATCGGTCAACTCCATCTCCGGCAGATCGTCGTCGGCAATATCGCTCTTGGGGCTTTCCTGCGGGGAGTCCTGCATAGGGAGAAATCAATCGGGCCATGTGATGGAGAATTATTCTAGCAGCTTGCCTATCGAATCAAAAGCGCTGACCTCGCATCGAATAACCGGCATAGCGGCGCTTTAGCCCAGCGCAGCCCCTTACCCTCGCGCTGGCCGCACCAGGCCCGCCGCGCGCTTGGCGCGGGCGCGGGCTTCATCCGTATCCTTGCCATTCGCCAAGGCCACCCCCATGCGCCGCCGTTCGAAGGCGACGGGCTTGCCGAACAGACGGATATCGCTCTGCGGCACGGCAAGCGCTTCCGCTACACCCTCGAAGGCGATGCCCTCCGCTTCCATACCGCCGTAGATCACCGCGCTCGCGCCCGGTGCGCGCAGACTTGCATCCACGGGTAAGCCAAGAATGGCGCGCGCATGCAGCTCGA
>DAIAMA010000266.1 GCA_027438535.1 bacterium | reverse complement strand
CAGTACCAGCGTGGTTTGCACGCCCCGATGATTTTCATTCAATGTGGCGGCCTTCAACACCGCGTCAAACAGTCCCGGTAAACGCTTATTCGCGCGCAGGCACAAGGCGGCTTTAAAACTGACGCCGTGGGTTTTCACAAAATCGGTATGGCAGCGGAATTTGGTCACATCTTCTTGACCGGCTTGCAAGCCGGGATAGTTGGCGTTGAATTGCGCTTGATACAAACTGTAAAACCGGAACCGGTTCAAGCCGCGCGCCATTAGCCATTGGTGCTGGAAATGCACGATGCCGGTGGTTTGGGTGCGCGACACATACAAATCGTCTTCCGACGAACATTCTTGTAATACTTCGTCGTACCGGTGCTCCGGATCGGATCGCGCGTCTCCCCAGCATTTCAAGAACGGCGCCAGCTTGCCGGGCACACGATAATTGCCGAGCTGCGTCGTCGTTAGCGGTGCGTCGATCAAGCGCGCCATGTAGGCGGCTTGATTCGCGATCAACTGATCGCGTAACTGCGCCTGCGCGGTTTCTGGCGATAGGGGCGCGGGGCCATGCCCGCGCGCCAGCAGGGCGCGTACATATTTCGCCGGCACGAGAAAGCTGACTTGGTTGCCGGCAGTGGCGACATTCACCCCGACCACTTGCCCATTTTCCAATACCGCCGGTCCGCCGCTCATGCCGGGATTGATCGAGCCGGTGAAAAGAATCTTCTCGTACAGGGAAGTCGCCAGCAGCCCGTTATAAGTGCCCTCGACAATGGTGAAGCCCAGATCGAGCGGCGTGCCGATGGAAAACATGCGCATGCCGATGGGAATCGAACCTGAATGTAAAACGAATGGCGGCGGTGGCGGTAGATCGGTTTTGATCAGCGCGAGATCGTGCACCGCATCGAAATCGATCAATTGCAAGCGCGCGCGTTTGCCATCCGTGGTCAACACCTCGCCGCGGTAGCGGCGCGGCTGCCGAATCAAATCCGCGATCACGTGGTAGTTGGTGACGATGAGCCCGGAAGGCGCGGCGAAAAAACCCGACCCCACTCCGGCTTGCGTGCCGGTCGAGGCCTCGAGAATGCGTACCTGCACTAATCGGTCTTGAAAACGCCGGAACACATCCTCGGTCGCGGCCAGCGCGGAACGGGAGAACAAGACCAGGAACAGGGAAGCAAAAAGTAGGCGCATGAAAGGCGCACATTCTACCTGCTCTCTTTCTCCGAAACCATGCACATGACTCATGCCGCGCGCTTCGCGCACCAAATGGATGCGCTGTACAGGGTTTATGCACCGTGAATTAGCCGTATTTTCCAAGTTAGCGCGGGTGAAATAAATAACCATATTGATATTAAAGAACTATTTCCCTTGGCATGGCGATTGCATTAGAGAAAGCGAATATTGAACAAGGCGAGCGGGTATGGCCTTAGGAGAACACGATGAGTTTTTCGCATTACTTGAAGGAAATCGGTCGCGGCCCCAATGGCAACCGTCCGCTGAGTCAAGACGATGCACAGCAATTGATGAGTGCGATGCTGGATAGCGGTGTGCCGGATTTGGAATTCGGTGCTCTGCTTATCGCCATGCGTATGAAAGGAGAGTCGCTGGAGGAGGTGATGGGATTTTATCAGGCGCTGGATGCGCGCCTGTATCGCATAGCGGCGCCCAACTGCGGTGCGCGGCCGGTCGTGATTCCCACCTATAACGGTGCGCGCCGCCAACCTAATCTCACGCCGCTGATCGCGCTCTGGCTCAAGCAATTCGGCGTGCCTGCCTTGTTGCATGGCGAGATGGAAGGCCACGGGCGCGTGGCAACGATGCATGTGTTGCGCGAGTTGGATATTTTACCGTGCACCACATTGGCGCAGGCGGAAGCGCGCTTAGCGAATGAGCGCATCGCCTTCGTGCCCACCAGCATATTTTCGCCTGGCTTGGCGGCGATGCTGAGCGTGCGCAACCGCTTGGGCGTGCGCAATAGCGCGCATACCTTGGTGAAACTGATCGACCCTTTCGATGGCCTGGGCTTGCGTTTGGTGAGCGTCAGCCATCCCGAGTACCACGCGCTGCTTTCGGCGTTCTTCGCCGCCACGGGTTTCGATGCGCTGCTGATGCGCGGCACCGAGGGCGAGCCTTATGCCAACCCTAAGCGTCGCCCCGAATTGCTGTTTTTCGAGGGTGGCGAGCGGCGCGTACTGTTTGAGGCCGAGTCCGGTCCGATCAAGAGCTTGCCGGCGATTCCCGATACCTGCGACGCCGTCACG
>DAIAMA010000265.1 GCA_027438535.1 bacterium | reverse complement strand
ATTGTGGGCATGGGGACGCCGGCGTGGGCTGCACAGTGTTTAAGCGCCGAATACTCGCCTGGACGATAGCGGTGTTGTTGGGGGTGGGCGCGTGGAATATCGGGCACGGCGCCTACATCTACACCAAGGCCGCGCTCGCCCAGCATCTGCTGCGCCAAGCGTGGATAGCAACCCTGCATGGGCGCGGGCAAGTCAAGCCCTGGCCTTGGGCCGATACCTATCCGGTGGCGCGGCTCACCGCGCCCGAATACGGTGTCGATCTGATCGTGCTGGCCGGCGCCAGCGGCCGCACCATGGCGTTCGGGCCCGGCCACGTGGATGGCACGCCTGTTCCGGGTGCGCACGGCAATAGCGTGCTTGCCGCACACCGCGATACGCATTTTTCGTTTCTAAAAAACGTGCGGCGTGGCGACGCATTGATGCTCGAAGACCCACACGGCAGGATGACGCGCTACGCCGTGAGCGCGACCCGCATCGTCGATCAACACGACTTGAGCGTGTTGTCGGATAGCGGGCCGGACCGGCTCACTCTGGTCACTTGCTATCCGTTCGATGCCGTCCGGCCCGGCGGCCCCTTACGTTACGTCGTGATCGCGCGATCCATGGGTCAAGGTTGATGCCATGGGTTTGCCACAATCGATCCGCCCGGTGTCCTTATTGTCCCGCGCATTGCCTATTTTGGGCGCTTTAATAGCTACTCGAACCTTCGTAGGCGAGCTTGGCCCGGCCTCAGCGGCCGGGCACTTTTTATTCGGGAGATGAAAATGCTGTATGGATTATTGTTGAAAAGTTCGGAGTTGAGCCTCTTGGGCAATGAGCGAGTGGCTTGCATGGTTGACGCGCGGGATGACGACGAGTCTTGGTTGTTGGGCTTAGAGGCGTGGGTGCCGTGTTTTGCGCTGGCGCGGACACGGAGCGAGACGGCCAGTGCCTGCCAAGCTGCGACTTATGGAGTTTCGCCGAAGGCGTAAAATCTATTTTTTTACGTTTGTCGGCATTCATCGCGCTCGGGATGGAGTCTTGCTCCGATGGCGCTGTTGCAGGCGCATAGTGGCCATGCTAATATAATTCCGTATATTTTCCGTACAAAAGGCCATGCCATGCCAGCCACGCTACCCAATGAACGCATCGACTTGCGCACTTCACCCGAGATCAAGGAACTGATCGTCCGGGCAGCCTCGACCGCCGGCGTATCGGTCAGCGCTTTTTTGTTGGGTGCGGCGCAGGAGCGCGCCAAGCAAATTTTGACTGAAAACGAATCGATCACGCTGACCTCCCGCGATTGGCGCGCCTTCGTCAAGGCCTTGGACAACACCGAGAAGCCCAGGCCGAAATTGGCTGCCGCCATGAAGCGTCACCGCAACTGGCAGCAAAGCAAACCTTGAGTTTGCGTTTCCGGGGACGGATAGAACCGCTAACGTCCTTTCACGACCGGCGAAATTTTTCTTGCGGGGTAGAAGCGCTCGATGCCTACCTGCGCCGCTTCGCGCGTCAGCATGCCGAGGCAAACGTCAGTCGCAGCTATGTGGCAGCCGAAGGCGCTGCGATTCATGGTTTCTACAGTCTGGCCATGTCGGCCATCCGCAAAGAAAACCTGCCGGTGAAACAGCTAAGCCGATTCCCCAACTTCCCGCTCCCGGTCGCGCGGCTGGCGCGCTTGGCGGTGGATACACGCCACCAGCGCCAAGGGCTGGGCGAATTGCTCTTGGCCGACGCCTTGCAACGTTGCCTACGGCTTTCCGAAGAAATCGGGATGATCGGCGTGGTCGTGGACGCCAAAGATGAAAAGGCGCGCGGCTGGTATGAGCGCTATGAATTCGAACGCTTGCCGGATTCGCCTTTGACTTTGTGGTTGCCGACGGCTGCAATTGGCAAGCTGTAGGCTGCTAAAAATAACCCAACAGCCAAAGCCTGACACTTTCTCTGGACACTTTCTCTGACACTTTCTCTTTCTCTACTTTCTGATTGGCGGTGTTGCCTTCGGTGTTCCATATGAAAGTAGCGCAAAAATTCTCTCGTCCGAATATTTCGTCGAGCACAGCCTTTAATGCAGCGACTTCGTTGTCGTCTATCGATACAAAAATCAACCCATCGCGGCGCAACAGATTTCTCGACAGCATTAACCGCGGATACATCATGTTCAGCCAGTCGGTGTGAAACCGCCCACTGGCTTCAGTGTTGCTGCTGATCTTTTGCCCGCCCTCCACTTGCCCGGTCAACTCTAGATAGTTCTTGATGTTGTCCTGGAAGT
>DAIAMA010000264.1 GCA_027438535.1 bacterium | reverse complement strand
AACTGGCGCAGGAAGGCACGCTCGGGCGCTTCAAGCTGCCGCGCCCCATGCACCGGAGCCACGACCTGAATTTCAGCTTCAGCGGGCTCAAAACCGCCGTGCTCACCCTCACCCGCGAGCAGGCACTGGATCACACCGGCCGCGCCGATCTCGCGGCCGAGACACAAGAAGCCATTACCGACGTGTTGGCAACGAAATCCATCGCCGCGCTACAAGCAACCGGACTCACGCGTCTCATCGTCGCCGGTGGCGTCGGCGCCAATGCGCGGCTACGGGCACGCTTAAGCGAGGCGATACCAAAATTAGGCGCGCGGGTGTTTTACCCGAAGCTGGAATTTTGTACCGACAATGGCGCCATGATCGCCTTTGCCGGCGCGATGCGGCTTATGCAGGCACAACGCAACTACGGCTTCAGCGTAAGGCCGCGCTGGGCGCTGGCGGAACTGGAAGCGCCTTAAAAGCGTTACGCTAACGCCCGCCATGCAGTGTCGTGCTCATCCACCTGGTCAGCGCCTCGCTGCCGGTGAGCTTGGCGAATAATTCCGGATAGAACACCAGCGCGTAGAGGGCAATCAGCAATGCCACCAGCAGAAAATGCCAGAACACGCTCTCGGGACGTAGCACGCCCCAGTATTTCATCGCCAGGAACATCAGGTCTTTTTTGTGTTCGGTCATCTGCCGGTACTTGCGCAACATCGACACCGCCAGGTACACCGCATACCCTGCCGCGAGCGAAATAAAGACGATGCGGAAAATACCAAATAAGTCTATCGTCCCGGACGAGTAGCGGTGGTACAGGAGTGACACGCCGCCCATCAAGAACGAGGCAGCGAATGCGATCAACACATTCATCATCAAGCGCCGCCGTTCGCGGGCGATATCTTGCTGGCGCTGAATAAAAAAGGTATCGATCTCGCGTTTGAAATATTCGACCTTCTCTTGCACCAGGCTGGTGATTTCTTGCTTCACCACAACCACGCGCGCATCGATGGTGGCGCCGAATTTGTCCGCCGCGTAATCGACTAATTCTTTCACATCGCTTTTGGTAAACTGGCGCTGGCTGTGCAATTCATCGGAAATTTTGTCGAGCTTGATATCGATTTTCTGGCTGGTGTTCTCGACCACTTCGCGCAACTCGGTGCTGGCATGCTCGATGCCGTCGCGCACCACGCCATTGAGTTTGTCGGCGGCACGATCGATTGCGGTTTCCGAGACTTTTACCAAGCTCTCGCGTGCGTAATCCATCTCTTTCTGAAACCAGGTCATGTGTTTCACTCCTGCGCTTTCTTGAAGCCACTTTCTTTACCTTGCAGCAAGTTACGAATATTCGCGCGATGGCGGATAACCAATAGCACCGACAGCACGACCACCGTGCCGACATACGGCTTGCTCAAGAAAAGCGATGCATACAGCGGCGCCAGCACCGCCGCCACCAAAGCGGATAAGGATGAAATACGGCTCATGGCGAAAGTCAGTACCCAGCTTGCCAATACCGCCAATCCCAGCCACAGGTTGAGTGCGATCAGAATACCGGCCGCGGTAGCGACGCCCTTACCGCCCTTGAAGCCGAAAAACACCGGATACAAGTGCCCGAGAAACGTCGCCAGCGCACACCCGGCTATTCCCATCTCGCCCACGCCCCATCCGGGCGCTAAGTGCTGCGCGAGAAACACGGCCGCCCAGCCTTTCGCGCCGTCGCCAAGCAAGGTCAGCGCGGCAGCGGCTTTTTTGCCGCTGCGCATGACATTGGTCGCGCCCGGATTGCAGGAGCCATAGGTACGCGGGTCGGGCAGTCCGCAGACCCGGCTCACCATGACCGCGAAGGAAAGCGAACCGATCAAATAACTGATAAGGAGAAGCGCTATCGTGCCCATAGGAAAAGTCTTAGAATGACGGACTTTTTCATTCTACGCAAAAACCCGTGGACATCATATTCCTGCACGAATACAAATTAGCCTTGGTCATCGGCATCTATGACTGGGAGCGCCGTCTGCCGCAGACCGTCCAACTCGACCTGGAAATCGGCTTGCCGGCCGGCCATGCCAGCGAGACGGGCCGCGTAGAGGACACCATCGATTATGGCAGTGTGGCGCAAGCGATCGAAGCCAGCGTTCGGCAAAAACAGTTCGATTTGCTGGAAACGCTCGCGGAACATATCGCTCACTTGATTCGCACCGATTTCAAGTCGCCTTGGGTGCGTATCACCATCACCAAGCTCGGCATGCTGAGCCATATCAAGCGCGTGGGCATCTGT
>DAIAMA010000263.1 GCA_027438535.1 bacterium | reverse complement strand
ATGGGCTATTGGGAACCGGATTACAAGGTCAAGGATACCGACATCGTGGCCCTGTTCCGCATTACGCCGCAACCCGGCGTGGATCCGGAAGAAGCGGCTGCCGCGGTCGCCGGTGAATCCTCCACCGCGACGTGGACCGTGGTCTGGACCGACCGCCTGACCGCTTGCGAGCTGTATCGCGCCAAGGCCTACCGCGTCGACCCGGTGCCCAATACTGGGGCGGGCACCAAGACCGAGGCGCAGTATTTCGCCTATATCGCGTACGACCTCGACCTTTTCGAGCCGGGTTCCATCGCCAACCTCACCGCATCGATCATCGGCAACGTGTTCGGCTTCAAGGCGGTAAAAGCGCTGCGCCTGGAAGACATGCGTATTCCGGTCGCCTATCTGAAGACTTTCCAGGGGCCGGCCACCGGCATCGTGGTGGAGCGCGAGCGCCTCGACAAGTTCGGCCGCCCGCTACTCGGCGCCACCACCAAGCCCAAGCTAGGCCTGTCCGGCCGCAACTATGGCCGCGTGGTGTACGAAGCGCTGAAAGGCGGCCTGGATTTCGTGAAGGACGACGAGAACATCAACTCGCAGCCGTTCATGCACTGGCGCGATCGCTTCCTGTATTGCATGGAGGCGGTCAACAAGGCTTCCGCGGCCACCGGCGAAGTGAAGGGCCATTATCTCAATGTCACCGCCGGCACCATGGAAGAGATGTACGAACGCGCCGAATTCGCCAAGTCGCTGGGCTCGGTCATCATCATGATCGACCTGGTGATCGGCTATACCGCGATCCAGTCCATGGCCAAGTGGGCGCGCAAGAACGACATGATTCTGCACCTGCACCGCGCCGGTAATTCGACTTATTCGCGCCAGAAAAATCACGGCATGAATTTCCGCGTGATCTGCAAATGGATGCGCATGGCGGGGGTGGACCACATTCACGCCGGTACCGTGGTCGGCAAGCTGGAAGGCGACCCGCTGATGATCAAGGGCTTCTACGATACCTTGCGCGAGACACACACGCCGCAGAGTTTCGAGAATGGCCTGTTCTTCGATCAGGATTGGGCCTCGCTCAACAAGGTCATGCCGGTAGCTTCGGGCGGCATCCATGCCGGCCAGATGCACCAGTTGATCCATTACCTCGGCGAAGACGTGATCCTGCAATTCGGCGGCGGCACCATCGGCCATCCGCAAGGCATCCAGGCCGGCGCAACCGCTAATCGCGTGGCGCTGGAAGCGATGATCATGGCGCGCAACGAAGGCCGCGATTACCTCAAGGAAGGCCCGCAGATTCTGGAAGCGGCCGCCAAGTGGTGCTCTCCGCTGAAAGCCGCGCTGGATACCTGGAAGGACATCACCTTCAATTACGAGTCCACCGATACCGCCGACTTCGTGCCATCCACCACGGCCAGCGTTTAATCATTTAAGGAGAAACGACCATGATGACCAATCCCGGCAACCGGATCACGCAGGGACAGTTTTCTTTCCTGCCCGATCTTACCGACGCGCAAATCACCGCGCAAATCAAGTATGCGCTGAATCACGGCTGGGCGATCAGCGTCGAATACACCGACGATCCGCATCCGCGCAACACATATTGGGAAATGTTCGGCATGCCGATGTTCGACCTGAAGGACCCCGCGGGGATCCTGATGGAGATCAACAATTGCCGCAAGACTTTCCCCAGCCATTATATTCGGGTTACCGCGTTCGACAGCACGCGCGGCGTGGAAAGCCCGGCCATGTCCTACCTCGTCAACCGCCCAAAGAAAGAACCGGGCTTTGGCTTGGTACGGCAAGAGGGTCCCGGCCGCACCATCCACTATACCGTGCATTCCTATGCCACGGACAAGGCGGAAGGCGAGCGCTACTAAATCAGGCGGCCGGCATGGTGACAAGTGTGCGAACACGCGTCACCATGTTTTAACGCTATAGCTACCGGAACCCTTGTAATGAACGACACAAATGAGCCTGACGGCATGCAACACGTAAGCGCGCTGCCGGACGATGCGCCGGTCGATCTCGAGGCCGAATTCAAGGCCTCGAATGTGCAGGAAGTGCTCGACAAGCTCGACCGCGAGCTGATCGGACTGAAGCCGGTCAAGACCCGCATCCGCGAAATCGCGGCGCTGTTATTAGTGGACAGGCTGCGCAAGCAGTTCGCGCTGACTTCCGAGACGCCGACGCTGCATATGAATTTCACCGGCAACCCCGGTACCGGTAAAACCACCGTGGCGCTGCGCATGGCCGAGATATTGCACCGCCTGGGTTATGTG
>DAIAMA010000262.1 GCA_027438535.1 bacterium | reverse complement strand
CCGGCAATCAGGCCGGCGATCGCATAGCTCGTCAGCCGCCCCAGATTCGCGGCAAGGTGATAGCCAAAGCGCGGGCCTCTGCCTGGCAATTGCAAGGAGAACGCGCCGACGATGCCGCCGCACATGCCGACGCAATGCACCCCGCCCAAGAGGCCGGCGAGGAAGATAGCGAGTAGGTTGAACTCCAGCATAGCGATTTATCCAATGCCTTTATTAGCCGGTATCCTTGTCGGCAAGCACGGCTAGGGCTTTGCTTTGTCGTGCACGCGCGTCGCCAGCCACACCAGAATCAATACCGGTACACCCATCAGCGCGGTGGCATTGAAGAATGCGGCATAGCCGTAGGCATTCACCGCTAAGCCGGAGAAACCGGCGATGAATTTCGGCAGTAGCAGCATGAGCGAGCTGAACAAAGCATATTGCGTGGCGGAATAAGCGACATTGGTTAGCCCGGATAAATACGCGACAAAGGCGCTGCTCGCAATCCCCGCCGCGAGATTGTCGGCGGAGATGACGAAGATCAGCCCGGTCAAATCATGGCCCTGCGTCGCCAGCCAAGCAAACAGCACATTGGTTGCCGCCGACAACAGCGCACCCACAAACAGTATGCGCATCACACCAAAGCGCGCGGTGAGCACGCCGCCCAGCCCAGCCCCGGCGATGGTCATGATTACGCCATAAACTTTCGACACCGTCGCCACTTCATCCTTGGTGTAGCCCATGTCCACATAAAACGGATTCGACATCACGCCCATCACCACATCCGAAATGCGATAAGTGGCGATCAGCGCCAAAATCAACACCGCCTGCCAGCGGTAGCGCCGCACAAAATCCAGCAGCGGGCTAATTGCCGCGCCATAAATCCAGGCCAGCGCGCGTGCCATGCGCGGCGGCAGCCACGCTACCTTGGCGAGGCGCGCCGCCATGGCATTCTCATCGGTTTGGCCCTGCGACAGGCCGTTGGTTTGCGGCTCGGGCAAGAGCAGCGTCGCGATCATGCCCACGCTCATCAAGCCCGCCATCACCAGATACGTCCCGCGCCAGGCGGCGTAGTGATAGCCATCGCCGCCCGCAATGCCCGCCGCGATCCACAGCGCGCCAGCGGAAGCGGCGATCATCGCGATGCGATAGCCCGCTTGATAGCTGGCCGCCATCGCCCCTTGTAAGTTTTCGCCCACGGCCTCGATACGGTATGCATCGAGCGCGATGTCTTGCGTGGCGGAAAGAAACGCCGTCGCCAGCGCGAACAGCACGAGTTGCGTCAGCCCCGCTTGCGGATCGGATAGCGCCACACCTACCAGCATGGCGGCAATGCCGCATTGCGCGAACAGCAGCCAACTGCGCCGCCGCCCCAGCCAGCGCGTGAGAAACGGCAGCGGCATGCGATCCACCAGCGGCGCCCACGCCCACTTAAAACCAAACGCAAGCCCGATCCAACTCAAGAAACCGATGGTGGCGCGGTCGATGCCGGCTTCTCTGAGCCAAAACGACAACGTGCCCAGCACGAGCAGAAAGGGCAAGCCGGAGGAGAAGCCGAGAAACAGCATGCTCACCACGCGCGGGTGAGTGTAGATTTTGAAGGCGTCGCGCCAGCTTTGTTGGGTTACCAAACCGTCTTGACCAATCCGCAATCGCGCAAGTTGGCATCGCAAGTGACTAAGGTCGCATGTTCCAGCACCGCCGTCGCGACAATGATCCGGTCAGCCGGGTCGTGGTTGAGGGCGGGCGGAAAGGCAACCGATAAATCCGCGACTTCCGGCGAAATGGGGCGCACACGAATCGCCCGCGCTTCCAGCGCCAGGCGCAAAAAAGTGAGCGCATCCGTGCCCGGATCGAGCCGCTTCTTGCTTACCAGCATGGCGATTTCCCATAAGGAAATATCGCTGCACAGCAGCTTGCCCGCCGCTTCCGCCTCCGCGATGATGCGGCGGGCGGTTTTACCGAGTTGTTTGGGGGAGAGCGCGTCGTAAATCAGGGCGCAGGTATCAAGAACGACCATGCAGGGCGTTCCAGTCGGCGCCCACGGGCGAGGTGATATCGCCGATCCGGCACTTCGCGCGCAAGGCCGCGAGTTGCGCGCTCGCAGCTTGCTGGTTTAACGCCGCGGGCACCAGACGCGCGACGACCCGGCCGCGTGAAGTAATCGCGACTTCTTCACCGGCAACCGCGCGCGCGAGGTATTCCGCCAGGTTGTCGCGTAATTGAGTGGCTTTGACGGTTTCCATGAGCTTGTCCTCTATGTACGGTTGAAGCGTACGGATTGCCGAGC
>DAIAMA010000261.1 GCA_027438535.1 bacterium | reverse complement strand
GCTTCGGCGAAAAGGAATGGCGCGCGGAACTCGCGCAAAGCCAAGCATCCAGGCGCGATCTCTCGCTCTACGTGCATATCCCGTTTTGCGACACCCTATGCTACTACTGCGGCTGCAATATGGTCGCCACGCGCGACTATACCAAGGCCTGCCATTATCTTGACTATCTATTGCGGGAAATCGATGCTGTCGCGGCGTTGATCGGGCCAGAGCGCATTGTGCGCCAATTGCATTGGGGCGGGGGCACGCCGACGTATTTAAAGCCGGCGGATATCGCGCGCTTGGCGGCGCATTTGCGCGCGCGTTTTCGTTTTGCGCCGGATGTGGAGGCTGGATGCGAAGTCGATCCGCGCGATCTCACGTCCGAGCATGTGTCGGCGCTCAAAGCCGCGGGTTTCAACCGGTTGAGTCTCGGCGTGCAGGATTTGGACGATGCGGTGCAGAACGCGGTGAATCGGGTCCAGCCGGAGCCAGTGATCCGCGATGCGCTGGGATGGATGCGCGCAGCGGGTTTTACCAGCATCAATGTCGATCTCATGGTGGGCTTGCCCAAGCAAAGCGTACAAAGTTTCGCGCGCACTTTGGAGCGCGTGATCGACATGGCGCCGGATCGGCTGGCGGTATTCGGCTACGCGCACGTGCCGTGGCTAAAGAAGCATCAAAAATTGATTAATGAAAGCGATCTACCGGACTTTGGCGCGCGTGTAGGATTGCAAATGCTGGTTCACGATAAGCTGGCCGCGGCCGGTTATGTCTATATCGGCATGGATCATTTCGCCAAGCCCGATGATGAATTAGTCAAGGCGCAACGCGATAAGACATTGCATCGTAATTTCCAGGGTTATACCACGCACAAGGATTGCGACATTATCGCATTCGGCGCGTCCGCGATCAGCCAGACAGACACGGTGTACGCGCAGAACGCGAAGCGATTGGCGGAATATCAGGGACGAATTGAAGAGGGGCACTTACCTATCGAGCGCGGCTTGCGCATTACGCGCGATGAAACCTTATCGCGCCCCTTGGTGGCTGCCGGGCGGGCATGTGCAAACTTTGTATGCCTACTTCTTCGCGCGCAAGCCGCGCGTGGTGTACCGGCGCGAACGCTGGGAAATGCCGGATGGCGACTTTCTCGATCTGGATTGGATTGATGGCGATGCCGCCAAGCCGCTGCTGGTCTTGTTTCACGGCCTGGAAGGTAGTTCGCGCGGGCACTACGCGCTGGCTTTGATGTATGCAACCCGGCGCTTGGGCTGGCGCGGCGTGGCGGTAAATTTTCGCGGCTGCTCGGGCACGCCGAACCGGCTGCCGCGTGCCTATCACTCCGGCGATAGCGCCGAAATCGATCGGGTGTTGCGCCACCTCAAATCCTGCGCACCCAGCGTGCCGGTGTACGCGGCGGGCGTTTCTCTAGGCGCAAACGCCTTACTCAAGTGGCTGGGCGAATCCGGCATGACGGCGCAAGAAGTAATCTGCGCTGCGGCCGCTGTTTCAGCGCCGGTAGATTTAGCCGACGCCGGCCGGCGCCTCGACCGCGGCTTTAATCGCTATACCTACACGCGCCATTTCTTGCACACCCTGCGCCGGAAAGCGCTGGAGAAAATCGCCGCCCATCGCTTGCCGATCACCGCGCGTGCAGTGCATGCGGCTAAGACCCTGTATGCCTTCGACGACCTCTACACCGCGCCGATGCACGGTTACCGCGATGCTAACGACTACTGGCAGCGCGCCAGCAGCAAGCCTTGGCTCAACGCGATCGCGGTGCACACGCTCATCGTGCATGCGCACAACGATCCCTTTCTCTCTGCCAGCACCTATGCGGATGCCGGTCAGCTCGGCCCTGCCATCACCCTTGAACTACCGGATCAGGGTGGGCATGTCGGCTTCGTCAACGGCGCCTTTCCCGGCGAGCTGACTTGGCTGCCGAATCGCATTTTGGATTTTTTCATTCAACACCCCGGTGGTTGATCCACGCTAATCACGGCATAATCACGTAAACTTCATTAAGGACAAGCGCATGACCGTCTACCCCAAAGAAATCTTCAAGGCTTACGACATTCGCGGTATCGTCGGCAAAACATTCACCCCCGCCATTGTAGAGGCGATCGGCCATGCCATCGGTTCGGAAGGCGTGGCGCGTAAGCAAACCGCCATTGTCATTGGCTACGATGGCCGTCTCTCCGGCCCTGATATGTCTCAAGCCCTGGCGCGCGGGATTCAAAAAGCGGGCGTGAATGTGATCGACGTCGGCATGGTCGCCACACCCATGACTT
>DAIAMA010000260.1 GCA_027438535.1 bacterium | reverse complement strand
CTATCTCAATTTCCGTATGCGCCAAGCGGGCTACAAGGGTCCGGACGTGTTCAGCGTCGGGGCGGTGCGCGAAATTGCCCGCGCCTCGCTCGGCCTCACGCGCCGCATCAACATCATCGCCGACAAGGCGCTGCTCGCCGCTTACACCGAGCAAACCCATGACATCAGCGCGCGTCATGTGCTCGCGGCGGCGAAAGATGCCGAGTTTATCGACTTCGTTCCGCGCAAGCCGTGGGGCATGGGGCTCGCTGCGCTGGGCTTGCTGGCGCTGGGGATAGGCATCGGAATAGCGATCTCCGCATGGCTTAGGCAGCCGCCGGCCGTGGTGCCTGTAGCGCCAGCGGCGCCTCAAGCCGCGCCCCTTGCGCCCGCCGCTCCGGCGGCGCCAACCGCAAGCGCGCCTAAGAATATCGCCGATGCACGGCTTGAGGCGACGCAACAATGGCTCGCCGCCGCTCAGCCGGAGACCCTCGGCATCCATATCGAGCTGCTTGGCGCGGGTGAGCCGAAACGGCTCGAAAATTACCTGCTTAATTTAGGCAAACTCGTTGATATCGACCAAGTTTTTGTGTACCGTACCAGAGCCGGTGGCAAGCCCGCGTACAGCGTGATTTACGGCAGCTACCCCGATCGCGCGAGCGCCAATGCGGCGCTGGATAAATTACCGGCGCGGCTGCGCGCGCAGCGCCCCTACTTACGCACCGTGCAAAGCATACGCGCCGAGATCGGCGCGGCACGATAAGCAACAAGGATGACTTTGAACATACGCGCTTCCTTTATATTTCGTCTTGCGCCTCCCGGCATGCTCTTGGGCGCCTTGCTCGCGCTCGGCGGCTGCGCGGATCAAGCGCGGTTTCCGCTCTCTCAAGGCCATCTCGGCGCGCAGCCCGCGGTAGACAACGGCGCGAGCAATATTCCCGCGCCGGTGCAAATACCAGCGGAACTGCCGCCGCCGAAAGTCCAGCCCAAACCGCTCACCTACAATGTCGTGGTCACCGAAGTGCCGGTGAAGGAACTGCTGTTCTCGCTCGCGCGCGACACCAAACTGAATATCGACGTAAACCCGAACATCCAAGGCGTCGTAACCTTGAACGCGATCAACGAAACGTTGCCCGCGATTCTCGACCGCATCGCCAACCAGGTGAATATACGCTACAAGCTGGAAGGCGATACCCTGGTCGTCACGCCGGATACGCCGTTCTTAAAATCGTATCAGGTCAACTACGTGAATCTGGCGCGCAAGACGACTTCCAGTATCGGCGTCGCAACGCAAGTCGCCACCACGGGGGTCGCGGCAACGGCGGGGGCAGCCGGTGGCGCGGCAAGTAGCGGCGCGGGCGTTGGCAGCAATAGCTCCAGCACCGTCGTGACCAGCACCTCCAACAACGAATTTTGGGATGTCCTCGCCGCCAACATCCGCGATATTTTAAAATCCACGCGTTCGGTCAGCTTGTCGGCGGAAGATAAAAATGCCCGCGTCGAAGCCGCGCGCAACTCGCGCGAAGAACGCTTGCAGCAAGCCAGCGCCGTCGCCCGCGCCGGACAATCCGCGCCACAGTTATTCAAGACGGTGTTCGGCGAGCAAGGGCAACAGAATCTGCTCAATAACGAGATGAAAGACGACGTCATCGTCAATCCCGTCTCGGGCACGGTCCTGGTCATGGCGACCGCGGCGCAGCACAAGCTGATCCACCAATATTTGGATAGCGTGATGGCGGCGGCGGACCGCCAGGTATTGATCGAAGCCACCATTGTCGAAGTCACGCTCAAGGATCAATTCCGCGCCGGCATCGACTGGTCGCGCGTGGTGGCCTTGGGCACCGGCACCGGTTTCGATTTCAAGTCCGCCACCAATTTGGCGGGCAGCCTCACCGGCTTCCAAACCCTTACCTACCAAAACGCCCACCATAATTTCTCGGCCGCGATCAAGCTGCTCGATTCCTTCGGCGATACGCGCGTGTTGTCGAGCCCGAAACTGCTCGTGCTCAACAATCAAACCTCCTTATTGAAAGTGGTGGATAACCTGGTTTATTTTTCGGTGCAGGTCACGCCGGGATCGACCACCGGCAGCACCATCACCCCCGCTACTTATTCCACGACCGCCAACACCGTGCCGGTGGGCGTGATCATGGCGGTGACGCCGCAAATCAACGCGAGCGGCCGCGTAACGCTGGTTGTGCGCCCAACCATCTCGCGCCAGAACGGCCAAGCAACCGACCCCAATCCGGACCTCGCAAAAGCGGGCGTGATCAATACCATCCCGATTATCCAAGTGCGCGAAATGGAGTC
>DAIAMA010000025.1 GCA_027438535.1 bacterium | reverse complement strand
TGGCTATTTCCTTATGTTGGAGCTTGCACTATAGGGGAGGCGCGTTGTGTCCACAACACGCTTAGGATACCGCTTAATACGATCAATCCCACGCCGAGCCAAGACAGCGCGGGGAGCCACTCGCCCCACAAGAGCATGCCGAATAGGCTGGCGAAAATCACCGTGGTATAGGCGAGGCTGCCGACCACTAAAGTAGTGCCGGTATGATAGGCGCGCGTCATGGCGAGTTGCGCCAGCGTCGCGGTGGTGCCCAAGCCGAGCAGTATCGGCACGGACGCCCACGTGATCGCGTGGAAGGTGTGGATCAGCATCCACGCGCCGGCGCCGAGCGTACAGACCAGGGTGAAATAGAACACCACGCGCCATTCCGGCTCGCCTTGCTGTCCGAGCTGCTTGACGTTGAGATAAGCGATGCCGGCGAAGAAGCCGGAGGCGAGTCCCAGGAGCCCGGCGGTCAATTGCGCCGAATGTAAATTTGGGCGCAACAGCAATACCACGCCGGCGAATCCAATCAAGAGCGCGCCGATCAGCCACCAGTGCGGTTTTTCCTTGGAGACGAAAGTGAGCAGCAAGGCCAGGAACAGCGGCGAGGTGTAATTGAGCGTAATCGCCGTCGCCAGCGGCAACATGCCGATGGCGTAGAAAAACAGCATCAGCGCGATCAAGCCCGACAGGCTGCGCCACATATGCGTAGCAATATGGGGCGTGGCGAGCGAGCGCTTCCGGGCGCGCACCATGCCATAGATCACGATCAGGCCGATCAGGGAGCGGTAAAACACCAGTTCGGCGCTGGAGAAATACGCGCTGCCGAGTTTGACGAACACGCCCATCAGGCCGAATAAGCCTCCGGCGACGATCATCCAGCTGGATTTCATGGCATTACAAATGCGGTTCGATCTGGCGGCGCAGGAACTCGTGGAAATGCACCATGCCATCTTCCATCGGCGATTGATAAGGGCCGCTTTCATTGTCGCCGCGCAGCCACAAGGCTTTGCGCCCGTCTTGCATGCGCTGGCAAATTTCATCGTCTTCCAGCGCGGTTTCGCTATAGGCCGCTTGTTCGGCTTCGACGAATTCGCGCTCGAACAAAGTGATTTCTTCCGGGTAGTAAAACTCGACCACGTTGACGCAGGATTCAACCGAGGTCGGCCATACCGTGCTGACCACCAGCACGTGCGGATACCACTCCACCATGATGTTGGGGTAGTAGGTAAGCCAGATCGCGCCATGCGGCGGCGCTTTGCCCGCGCGGTATTTCAATACCTGCTCATGCCATTTTTGATACACCGGCGAGCCGGGCTTGGAGAGCGCTTTGTGCACCCCCACGGTTTGCACGCTATACCAGTCGCCGTATTCCCATTTAAGGTGCGCGCAATCCACGAAGTGGCTTAAGCCCGGATGGAAGGGAGTCACGTGATAATCTTCCAGATACACCTCGATGAAATTTTTCCAGCTGTAAGGATGGTGTTCGATTTTTACCTGGTCCAGCATATAGCCGGAGAAATCCAGGTCCTTCAGCGCGCCGAGTTGAGATAGGTCCTGCGCGATATCGCGCGGCCCGGTGAACAGCAGGCCGTTCCAATTTTGCAGCGCGGTTTTATTCAGATTGAGACAGGGATTGCCCGGGAAATGCGGCGCCCCCAGCAAGTTGCCGCCCATGTCGTAAGTCCAGCGATGCAGCGGGCAGACGATGTTTTTGGCGTGGCCGCGGCCTTTGAGCATCAAAGCTTGGCGATGGCGGCACACATTGGAAAGCAGCTCGATGCCCTGCGCGTTATGCACCAAGACCTTGCCTTCGTTCATCCAATCCAGCACATGGTAGTCGCCGACCTTGGGCACCATCAATTCATGGCCGACGTACGCCGGCCCATTATCGAATAGGAGCTGCTTTTCGAGTTCATGAATCTTGGGGTCGAAGTACCACTCGATGGGGAGCTGCGTCGCATTTGGCGATAGCACCGAGGAAGTGGAGAGGTCGGACATACACCATCCTATTGGGTCAGGAGTCACGCCTGCGGCGGCGGTGCGTGCCGCCTACACAAACGTTTTGATCCCGAAAAATTTCGGAACCCTTTGTTATAAAATGATAATTATGTCCGAAATTACTGCCCCGGGCAAGGCGTGCCGCCGCTTTCTGGCAAGGCTTCGCAGCGCGCCGCCGTGGCGTGGGCCTGCTTGCCGAGCATCGCTTGGCGCGTTTCCGGTGTTTCCAAGCTGATGCGGCCCAAGGTGCCGGTACGGTAATCCTTCAGCAAGGTAATGGCGGCCTGTTCCAAGTCCGGATCGCCGCCCTTGAGGCGAAAACCGCGCCGCTTGGCAACGGCTTCGATCAGACCCACGCCGTCCAACCCTGCAACCGTGCAAGCGTAGCGGGCGGCAAGCAGGGCGGGGTAGCGCGCGAGCAGAATCTCGCCCAGGAAGGCGGCCACTTCTTCGTCGATGACGGCATTGCTGCCTATTGCGTGGCTCACCGCCAGCATATAGCCATCGCTCTCATGTTCGATTTTCGGCCACAGTAGGCCCGGCGTATCGATAATCGACATCTGGTCGTTCAGTTCCAAGCGCTGCTGGTTTTTGGTCACGGCCGGCTGATCGCCCACCGCCGCTACCCGGCGCTTCAACAAGGCATTCATCAAAGTGGATTTGCCGACATTGGGGATGCCCATGATCATCATGCGCAACGGCTTGAGATTGGTGCCGCGATGCGGGGCGAGCGCTTGACACAGGCCGGGAATCTTGGCCACATCGCCCGCTTTCTTGCACGATAGCGCCACGGCCTTAACGTCCTTCTGCCCATTGTAAAAATTGAGCCAGGCCTGAGTAACGGCGGGGTCGGCCAGATCGGCCTTGTTGAGAATTTTCAGGCAGGGGCGCTGGCGATGCAGACGCAGTTCCTTGATCATCGGGTTGCTGCTTGCCTCGGGCAGGCGGGCATCCAGCACCTCGATCACGACATCGACCCACTCCATGGCCTCGGCCGCCTTTTTGCGAGCGGAGACCATGTGGCCGGGGAACCAATTAATGGACATTGGCGGCCAGCGTTAGCAAAGGTGCGGCATCGTGTATGGGCATAGGCTTCTTTTAGATTTGCGCGGGCGGGCTGTTTTAGCGCGCCGGCTATCGGTGCGCACGGTGCCTGCATTCTCAGCCCATGGCTTCGAGATGGTCAAGCAAATACGCGGGATGGCCCGGGGGAAGCGCAACCGTCATTGACCAAATAGGGCAAACTACGGTATTTTAAGCGTTTTTAGGCGGAGTCGGGCATGAGCAAAACCCCGAAAGCACCGGCATTCGAAGACGCGCTAGCGGAGCTGGAAAAAATCGTCGCCAATATGGAAGCCGGACAGTTGCCGCTCGAAGAATCCTTGGCGGCGTATAAGCGTGGTACGGAGCTGCTTAAATTCTGTCAGCAAAAACTTCAGGATGCCGAAAGCCAAGTGCGTGTCCTGACCGAAGCGAATCAACTCGAAAATTTCCCCGGTGATAATGGCAGCTGATTTTCAGGGCTGGCTCCTCGGCTTGCAAAGCCGCATGGAGACAGTCTTGGCGCGTATCTTGCCCGCGGCGGAAATCATGCCGCAGCGTTTGCACGCGGCGATGCGCTACGCGGCCTTGGGCGGCGGCAAGCGCGTGCGACCTCTGCTGGTGTTCGCGGCGGGCGAGGTGGCCGGCGCGCATGCGGAGCGGCTGGAAATCGCCGCCGCGGCCGTGGAATTGATTCACGCCTATTCCCTGGTGCACGACGATTTGCCGTGCATGGACGACGATGTATTGCGCCGCGGCAAGCCGACGGTGCACGTGGAGTTCGACGAGGCGACCGCGCTGTTGGCGGGCGATAGTCTGCAAAGCTTGGCGTTCCAATTGCTCGCGCATTATCCGCTGGCGCAGGATGCGCATAAGCAATTGGAAATGGTGACCTTGCTGGCGGTGGCCGCCGGTTCGCGCGGCATGGCGGGCGGCCAGGCGATCGATTTGGACTCGGTGGGCCGTGCGCTGACGCTGCCGGAATTGGAGTTGATGCATATTCATAAAACCGGGGCGCTGATTCGCGCCGCGGTGATGCTGGGCGCTTTATGCGGCGAATTGCCCGAGCCGGAAATGGCCAAACTCGATCGCTTCGCGAAATGCGTTGGCCTTGCCTTCCAAGTGGTGGATGATGTGCTGGATGCCGAGGCGAGCACGGCTACCCTGGGCAAGACCGCGGGCAAGGATGCGGCGCAAAATAAACCCACTTACGTCAGTGTGCTGGGCGTGACGGAAGCCAAAGCGCTGGCGGATTCGCTGCGCCAGGATGCGCTCGACGCGCTCGCCGGTTTCGGTCAAGCGGCGCAACGGCTGCGCGATCTGGCGGATTTCATCGTCTTGCGCCCCTTTTAAATTGGCGGTTCCATGACTTATCCCTTACTCGAAACGATTAACGATCCACATCAACTGCGGCAACTGGCGCGCAAGGAGTTGCCCGTGCTGGCGGAAGAGTTGCGCGGATTTTTGATCGAGAGCGTTTCCAAGACCGGCGGCCACCTGGCTTCCAATTTGGGCACGGTAGAACTCACGCTGGCCCTGCATTACGTGTTCAACACGCCGGATGACCGGCTGGTGTGGGACGTGGGCCACCAGACTTACGCGCATAAAATTCTCACCGGGCGGCGCGAGGCGATGAGCCGCTTGCGCATGTTGGGTGGCATCGCCGGTTTTCCGAAGCGCGAAGAGAGCCCTTACGATACCTTCGGCACCGGACATTCCAGTACCTCGATCAGCGCTGCATTCGGCATGGCGGTGGCGGCCAAGCGCCAGGGCCTGGAGCGGCGCGTGGTGGCGGTGATCGGCGATGGCGCGCTCACTGGCGGCATGGCGCTCGAAGCCTTGAATAACGCCGGCGCGAACGATGCCAATTTGCTGGTGATTTTGAACGACAACGAAATGTCGATTTCGCCCAATGTGGGTGCGCTCAATCGCTATCTGGCCAAGCTGTTGTCGGGGCGTTTTTATAACACGGTGCGAAAGCGCGGCGGCAAAGTGTTGGAAGCGATTCCGCCATTTAAAGAATTGGCGAAGCGCGCGGAAGAACACATGAAGGGCATGGTGGTGCCCAGCACCTTGTTCGAGGAGTTCGGCTTCAATTATTTAGGGCCGATAGATGGCCACGATCTGGATGCGTTGATCGATACCTTATCCAACATCAAAAAACTCGAAGGCCCGCAGTTTCTGCACATCGTCACCAAGAAGGGTCAAGGCTATAAGCTGGCGGAGGACGATCCATGCCTATATCACGGCGTGGCGAAATTCGATCCGGCAGATGGCGTGGCGAGTAAAGTCAGCAGCAAGCCGAGCTATACCCAAGTTTTCGGCGACTGGCTGTGCGATATGGCGGCCGGCGATTGGCGTTTGGTGGGCATCACCCCGGCCATGCGCGAAGGCTCGGGCATGGTGAGATTCTCCGAGGAACATCCGGAGCGCTATTTCGATGTCGGCATTGCCGAGCAGCATGCGCTGACCTTCGCCGCGGGCTTGGCGTGCGAGGGCTTGAAGCCGGTGGTGGCGATTTATTCCACGTTCTTGCAGCGTGCTTACGATCAATTGATACACGATGTGGCGCTGCAAAATCTACCGGTGGTGTTCGCCATCGACCGCGCCGGGCTGGTGGGCGCGGATGGCCCGACGCATGCCGGCGCGTTCGACCTGTC
The DNA here is from genome assembly GCA_027438535.1 of bacterium. Classification (GTDB taxonomy): domain Bacteria; phylum Pseudomonadota; class Gammaproteobacteria; order Burkholderiales; family Thiobacteraceae; genus RBG-16-58-11. Next base: position 5,342 of record DAIAMA010000025.1, on the reverse strand, counting down.
TTTTTTGCGCTGTATTCCCAATATGACGGTGATGGCGCCGTCGGACGAAAACGAATGCCGGCAAATGCTCTATACCGCGTTTACGCTGAATGGCCCCAGCGCGGTGCGCTATCCGCGCGGCAGCGGCGTGGGCGCAAAAATCGAAACCGAAATGCAGGCCTTACCCATCGGCCAAGGGCGGATTGTGCGGCGCGGCGAGAAAATCGCGCTATTGGCCTTCGGCAGCATGGTGCAAGCGGCGCTGCAAGCCGCGGAAGAATTGAACGCGACCGTCGCCGACATGCGTTTTGTGAAACCGCTGGACGAGGTGCTGATCAAACAGCTTATGCAAAGCCATGAATTATTGGTGACGATAGAAGAAAACGTGATCCAAGGCGGCGCGGGCAGCGCCGTGGCCGAATATCTGGCCAAGCAGGGCAACACCAAGCGGCTGCTGTTGCTGGGCTTGCCCGATCGCTTCGTGGAGCATGGCGATCCGGCCTTGCTGTTGACGAGCTGCGGCTTGGATGCGGCAGGGGTGGTGGAGGCGGTTAAACGTAGTACCCGAGTTCTTTACTCAACTATTGATCTGGCGTATACTTTAGCGAAATGAACTCTGCTGGCAAGGATAACACAATGAATCAATGTGAAAAATTACCGATTGCCGACGTGCAGGCCACGCCCGATACGCGCCAGATCGCTATCGATAGAGTCGGCATTAAGTCGGTACGCCACCCGGTGCGTGTCGCCGATAAAAGCGCCGGCGTGCAGCATACCATCGCCAATTTCAATATGTACGTACACCTGCCCCAGCATTTCAAGGGCACGCATATGTCGCGTTTTTTGGAGATTCTCAACGGCTACGAGCGCGAAATTTCGGTCGAGTCGTTCGAAGATATGCTGCGCCAGATGGTGACCAAGCTCGAAGCCGAGTCCGGCCGCGTCGAGATGAGTTTCCCTTATTTCATCAACAAGACCGCGCCCGTGTCCGGCGTGCAAAGTTTGATGGATTATGAAGTGACTTTTACCGGCGAAATCGACAAAGGCGCTTATCGCCAGATGATGAAGGTGGTGGTGCCGGTCACTAGCCTATGCCCGTGCTCGAAAAAGATTTCCGACTATGGCGCGCACAATCAGCGCTCGCATGTCACCATCACCGCCCGCACCAACAGTTTCGTGTGGATCGAGGAAGTCGTGCGCATGGCCGAAGAGCAAGCCTCGTGCGAACTTTATGGCCTGCTCAAGCGCCCCGACGAAAAATTCGTCACCGAGCGCGCCTATGATAATCCCAAGTTTGTCGAAGACATGGTGCGCGACGTGGCGGCGGTGCTGAATAAAGATAAACGCATCGACGCCTATGTGGTGGAATCCGAAAACTTCGAGTCGATCCACAATCACTCAGCGTATGCGCTGATCGAGCGCGACAAGACCAAGCGCTAGCGGACGTTTGCAGAAATAAAAAGGGCGAGGCTATCCTCGCCCTTTTTATTTCGTCTCACGCATTGCGCGGCTAGTAGTTTTTCGTCAGCGTTAATACCGTCCCCTCGCGCTTCATTTCCAGGCGCGAGAGAAAGCTGTTTCCCAGCAACGCCATATCCCCCGGCATGCTATCGATCACCACGGCTTCGACCATGTTCAGGGAAATATCGCCGACTTTGACGTTATTGAGCATGACGCGGTAACTGTTGGCGAAGCCCGAGGCAGTGGTGACGCCGCCGCGTTGAGCATGGCGCAGGTCGAGGCCCATGGCCTGGGCTTGGGCGGTGCTGAACGCAATCGTAGTGGCGCCGGTATCGACCATAAAATGGATGGGGTAGCCGTTGATGCTGCCGGTGGTCAGGAAGTGCCCGCCGTTACTGGCCACTAATTTCACGGTGGGTTTGGTGCCGCTCGCGCTGGCGGTGGAAATGCTCTGCCCCATGTTGAGGGTTTGTTTTTTGCCGTCGATTTCGAAAATGGCCGCGTTGGAATTGGCACTCAGGAGTTTCACTCCCTCGGGCGAGGCTTGCCCCGCGGATAACATGCGCGGCCTGCCGCCATTGATCGTTACCAGCGCCTTGCCGCTGAACAGGCCGGAAACCTCGACATCCGTCGCCTGAGCCGTGCTTAGGGCGATTAGCCAGACGCATCCGGCTGCAATAAAATAGCGCATCTTCTTCATGGTTGCCCTCTCTATGAAACCGGTTGCCGTTTTCCGCCATACCCCGACCGAGGGGCCAGGCTATTTTGCCACATTTTTGCAAAAGCAAAATATTCCGCTGGAATTGATCAAGATCGACGCCGGCGCGCCGGTTCCCGCCGAGCCTGGCGCCTACGCCGGCCTGGTCTTCATGGGCGGGCCGATGAGCGTGAACGACGATTTGCCCTGGATTCCACCGGCACTGAATCTGATTCGCGCCGCGGTGCAGCAAGATATTCCCGTACTGGGCCACTGCCTGGGCGGGCAACTCATCGCCAAAGCGCTGGGAGGCGAGGTGACGCAGACCCCCATCAAGGAAATCGGGTGGGGCGAGGTGTCGGTCGTCGATAGCCCCATTGCGCGCACCTGGTTCAATGGCGCGCCCAGCAGGTTTTTGTCGTTTCATTGGCATGGCGAAACTTTTTCCATTCCCGCCGGGGCGACCCGGATTTTAGAGTCACCCTACTGCGCCAATCAGGCTTACGCCATGGGCAAGCATCTGGGCATGCAGTGCCATGTGGAGATGACGCGCGAAATGATCGAAACCTGGTGCGCCGTGGGCCAAGACGAAATCGCGGCCGCGCACAGCCCGGCGGTGCAAACGCCGGAACAGATGGCGCTGGAAATGGAAACGAAGCTGAGCGCGCTCAATGCTATTGCCGCACAACTGTATAGCCGCTGGATTCAAGGTTTGAAACAGTGAGCATACGGTGCAATGGAATTAGGCCGGCTCGTGCAGGCTTCCGCGGCTGACACTGTCGCCATCGCTGGCGCGTAAGGTCCAAAACGATAGCGACGAGAATATCGTCAGCGCGCCTAGACTGAGGAAGGCGAGGTGCAATGCGCTGGTCACGGCGGCACGATCGGTTTGTGGCGCACCCCCCAGGTACCAAGCGGTCAGGAGCGTCCCGCACGCCAGCCCGAAGCTCATCGATATCTGCTGTAGCGTGCTGGCGATGGTGCTGGCCATGCTCGAATCCGGCGTTTCAATGTCCGCATAGGCCATCGAATTCATGCTCGAAAATTGTAGCGAATTAAACGTGCCCAGCGCCAGACCCAGCAGTACGATCACGGCGAGCGGCGTGGCTGGCGTCACGAGCGAGAAGATGCCGATGACGAGCCCGATCATAACGGTATTCACGATCAGTACCCGGCGGTAGCCATAGCGCCCCAGCACGCGCGTCGAGAGAAACTTCATCGCCATGGCGCCCGCCGCGGTAGGCATCATCAGCAGACCCGATTGCCACGCGGGCAGGCCCATGCCCACTTGATAGAGAAAGGGCAGGAGAAACGGCAAGCCACCGACCCCCAGCCGCGTGATGAAGCCGCCGACCACCGAGACGCGAAACGTGCGTACGCGAAACAGCGCCAAACGCAACAGCGGATAAGCCACCTGGCGCGCATGCCAGCCGTAAGCGAGCAGCAGATTGAGCGAGAGCAGCAGCAGAATGGCGAGCGAGGTGATATCGAGCCGGTGTTCGCCGAATATTTCCAGCAGCCACGACAGCAGTGCGATGCCGGAGCCGAACAAGGTGAGGCCAATGATATCCAAGGGGCGCGCTGCAGCGCCGCGATAATCCGGCATGTGGCGATGAATAAGCAGCAGCGCGATCAAACCCACCGGCACGTTGACAAAGAAAATTTCGCGCCATGACACCCAGTGCACGATGAGGCCACCCACCGTGGGACCGAGCAGCGGGCCGATCAAGGCGGGGATGATGACGAAATTCATGGCCGTCAGCAATTCCGATTTTTGGAAGGTGCGAATAATCGCGAGCCTGCCCACCGGCATCATCATCGCCGCGCCCATGCCCTGCAACATACGCGCCGCGACCAGCATCGGCACATTGATGGCCAGCCCGCACAGCGCCGAAGATAGAGTGAATATCGCCACCGCGATACCGAACACCCGCCGCGTGCCGAAGCGGTCGGCCATCCAGCCGCTCACCGGAATACAGACGGCCAGGCTCAGGATGTAACTGGTGACGACCGCCTTGAGGCTCAGCGGCGTAACCTGCAGGCTCGCCGCCATGGCGGGCACGGCGGTGTTGACGATGGTGGAGTCGAGTTGCTCCATGAACAGCGCCGTTGCGACGACCCAGGGGAGATAGGTCTTAACCGGGGTGTTATGCATCGCGGCGGGTTCGTGCAAGCTGCTCGCACCTCGCGGTGAATTAATCCCGGAAGTTTCCGAATTGCAGCGGGAAATCGCTGATGGATTTTTTTGCCAGCGCGATCGCCTCTTGCAGCACGTCGCGTTTCGCGCCGGAGACGCGCACGGTGTCGCCCTGAATACTGGCTTGTACCTTGAGCTTGCTGTCTTTGAAGAGCTTGACGATTTTCTTCGCCAGCTCGGATTCGATGCCGGTTTTGACCGTGGCGATGCGTTTGACTTTGTTGCCGCTGACTTTCTCGACCTTGCCGATCTCCATGCATTTGATATCGACGCCGCGCTTGATCAGCTTGGCATTGAGGATTTCCTGCACTTGATCGAGCTTGAATTCGTCGTCGGCGAACACCGTCAGCACGTAGTCCGCTTGCTCCACGCGCGCATCCGAGCCTTTGAAGTCGAAACGGGTGGAGACTTCTTTATTCACTTGCTCGATCGCGTTCTTTACTTCTTGCTTGTCCACTTCGGACACGATATCGAACGAAGGCATACTTGCTCCTATTTCTTTTTGGCTGCGCGTATTGCGTGGCTGGTAACCGGGCCGCCGGTACTATCGTCGAACTCGGCGGCGGCTTCGACCGCCAGCCGCGCCAAGGCTTCGGCATTGAGTTTGGGCTGATCGTAAGCGGCGTAGAGCGCGCCCATGGCGTATTCCGCGCCGGCGCCATAAGCGTAAAATTTGGAAAATTCTTGCACTGTGCGGTGCGGCGCGACACCGAAGATGCCATGTGGGCTGGCGATCAGCACGTAAAAGCGCGAGGTTTCGACATCGTCTTCTTTGTCTTCGTTCGCATTCAGGAAATAACGCTCCTTCATCGCCGTATGCAATTCCTGCCAAGTACGGAAAATGCTCGGCACCGAGTCGAAGCGCGGCAGGGTTTCGAGCTGCGCGAAATATTCCGTGAGAATGAGTTTGAAAGTAGTGGTGCCGGTAATCGCCAAGTAACTGTCGCCGACTTGGAAAATCTTCTCGTGGTTCGCGACGTATACCGACGATTCCTTGGTGCGAGCAGC
>DAIAMA010000259.1 GCA_027438535.1 bacterium | reverse complement strand
ACTCACCGGCATGCGCGGGAACGCTTTATAAAAATAGCGCTCGCCTTGCCGGCCGACTTCGCGTATGATGCGCGGCGTTGTGCATTGCAGCAGTGATGGTTCGCCGGGTTTCGCGGCGAACGCGTTCCGGGACTGTATTCACAGCCCCATCGTCCCCGACCTTCTATTTTAGCCGCATCGAAAGACTTTCTTTCCGATGGTGTAACGGCATTCGGTTGGCGCCGATGTCCGCGCGCCGCTTAAGCCATTTTGGATATGCGCCGCATTTGTCCGGTCTCGCCTGTTGGCGAGCCGTAACCTATTGGCCTGCCTACTTGCGCCTGCCAATCAGAAAGGATGTCTTATGAGTTTCGCTAACCTGGGTTTAAACCCGACTATTCTTAAAGCTATCGAGGCCAGCGGCTATACCGCGCCGACCGCGGTGCAAACCGCCGCTATCCCGGCCGCCCTCGCCGGCAGCGATTTGCTGGTCTCATCCCACACCGGCAGCGGCAAGACCGCTGCATTTTTGCTGCCCAGCCTGCATCGCTTGGCCACCCCTTCCACGCTACCCGGCAAAGGCCCGCGCGTGCTGGTGTTGACGCCGACGCGCGAGTTGGCGCTGCAAGTCGAAAAAGCCGCCGCCACTTATGGCCGCGGGCTGAGCCGTCTGCGCACGGTGTGCTTGGTCGGCGGTGCGCCTTATGCGCAACAGCTGCGCGGGCTGCGCGACGCGGTGGATATCGTCGTCGCCACCCCCGGCCGTTTGATGGATCACATGGAAAGCGGACGCATCGAATTTTCGCGCTTGGAAGTACTGGTGCTGGACGAAGCGGACCGCATGCTGGATATGGGCTTTATCGACGACATTCAAACCATCGTCGGACGCACTCCCGACACGCGTCAAACGCTGCTGTTCTCGGCCACGCTGGATGGCGTTGTCGGCAGCCTGGCGCGTAAACTGACGCGCAATCCGCAACGCATTGAAGTCGCCACCCCGGTGCAGCACGAAGCGCGCATCGACCAGCGCATGCTGTTCGCCGACAACTTCAGCCACAAAAATAAATTGCTCGATGCGGTGTTGCGCGATACCGAATTGCAGCAGGCCTTGATCTTTACCGCCACCAAGCGTGGCGCGGAAGAGCTCGCCGAAAGCCTGTTCGAGCAAGGCTTCGCCGTGGATGCGCTGCATGGCGACATGCAGCAAAGCAAGCGCACCCGGACGCTGCAGCGGCTGCGCGACGGCCGCACGCGCGTGCTGGTCGCCACCGACGTCGCCGCACGCGGCATCGATGTCGCGGGCATCACCCACGTCATCAACTTCGATCTGCCGCGCCAAGCGGAAGACTATGTGCATCGCATCGGCCATACCGGCCGCGCGGGACGCACCGGTTTCGCCGTCACCCTGGTCAACCATAGCGAAAAACATTTAGTGCGCAACATCGAGCGCTACACCGGCCAAACCGTGCGCATCGACGTCATCGCCGGCCTGGAGCCCACGGCGCGCGCGGAAAAATCGACCCGTCCGCGTTTCGTGGACAAAGCCAAGAAGCCCTACGCCGGCCGTTCCAACGACCGCTTCGACGGTGCACGCAAAGCCGGCTTTAGCAATAATCGTCCGCCGCGCGAAGGCGTGACGGTGCGCACCCGTCAACCCGCCAAATAATCCTCGGCTATTTGGCGAGCGCTAAACCGAATCTGGATGGCACCCCCCATTCAGATTCGGCCGCGAACGCAGTAAACTGTCTCGCGGCAATCTCGCCGCGACAACGGGTCATAGCGCCTTGCATGGCTAATCGTCTCTCGAAAATTTATACCAAGACCGGCGACAAGGGCACCACCGGCCTGGGCGACGGCGCGCGCGTGCCCAAGCACAGCGCGCGTATCGAAGCCATCGGCGATATCGACGAACTAAATAGTCAACTAGGCCTGCTGCTGGCCGAAAATAATTTACCCGTGTCGACACAACACACGCTGACGCGCGTGCAGCACGAGTTATTTGAACTGGGCGGCGAGCTGTCGATCCCGAATTACACGCGGATGACGGAAGCCATGGTGACGCGGCTCGAGCAAGAGCTTGACGCATTGAATGACGTGCTATTGCCGCTCAAGGAATTTATTCTCCCTGGTGGTTCGCGCCCCGCGGCACAGTGCCATGTGGCGCGCGCGGTATGCCGCCGCGCCGAGCGGCGGCTGGTGGCGCTGGCGCAACAGGAAATGGTTTCGCCTGCCGCGCTGAAATATCTCAACCGGCTGTCGGATGTACTGTTCGTGATATGCCGGGCGATTAATCTGGCATTGGATACGGCCG
>DAIAMA010000258.1 GCA_027438535.1 bacterium | reverse complement strand
CGTGCATTTCGACACCGAGGCGCTGCGCCCCGAGAGTGCATGGGTGCGCGGCGTCAATGCCCTGTTGCCGGCGGCGGTATCGGTGCGCTGGGCGCGCGAAGTGGCGCCGGAATTCCACGCACGCTTTTCGGCGCAGGCGCGGCGTTATCGTTATGTGTTGCTCAACCGGGCGGTGCGCCCGGGATTGGCGGCCGGCCGGGTCGGCTGGTTTCATGCCGCGCTGGATATCGATGCGATGCAACAGGCGGCGCGTTATCTCATCGGCGAGCATGATTTCAGCGCCTTTCGCGCCGCCGAATGCCAGGCGAAAACGCCGGTGCGCAACTTGACCGAACTCAGCATCCGGCGCGTGAATGACTATGTGGTTTTCGATTTGCGCGCGAATGCATTTTTGCATCACATGGTGCGTAATATCGTCGGCGGTTTGGTGTATGTGGGCAAAGGCAAGCACCCACCGGAATGGGTAGGGGAATTACTACGCGGGCGCGATCGCAAACTCGCCGCGCCGACTTTCGCGCCGGATGGATTGTATTTGAGCGCGGTGGAATACGAAGCGCGATGGGAGATTCCGCCCGGCGATGAAACGCTGCTTGAAGCATTGTTATCGGATTAAGCTATGGTCAGAGTAAAAATTTGCGGCATCACCCGCGTCGAAGACGCTTTAGCCTGCGCGCGGCTCGGTGCGGATGCGATTGGCTTGGTATTTTATGCGCCCAGCCCGCGTCACGTCAGCGTGGCTCAAGCGCGCGCGATCATGGTGGCGCTGCCGCCCTTTATCACCACCGTGGGCTTGTTTGTCGATGCGCGTCCGGCCGAGGTGCAAGCGGTGTTGTCGCAATTGCCGCTGGATATGTTGCAATTCCACGGCGATGAAGCTCCCGAGTATTGCCGTGCTTTTGGCCGCCCCTATCTGAAAGCGCTGCGGGTAAAGCCAGGGTCGGATTTGGTACAATATGCCTCCGCTTTTGCCGAGGCTAAAGGTTTGCTATTGGATGCCCATGTAGAAGGCATCGCCGGCGGTACCGGGCAAGCCTTCGATTGGAGCCTGATCCCGGCGCAGTTGCCCTTGCCGGTCATTCTTTCCGGTGGTTTAAGTCCCGCCAACGTCACCGCGGCGATCCGGCATGTTCGGCCCGCGGCGGTGGATGTGTCGAGCGGAGTGGAAGCGGCAAAAGGAATTAAAGACGCGGATAAAATTGCCGCGTTCATGCAAGGAGTACGCAATGCAATTCTATAAGCTGCCCGATGAGCGCGGCCACTTCGGCCCATACGGCGGGATCTTCGTGGCCGAGACTTTGATGCAAGCGCTGGAAGAACTCAAGCTGGCTTACGAGCAATACCGTTTCGATCCCGAATTCCAGGCCGAATTCACTTACGATCTCAAACACTACGTCGGCCGCGCGAGCCCGGTGTATTACGCCAAACGCTGGAGCGAATATCTGGGCGGCGCGCGGATTTACCTCAAGCGCGAGGATTTAAATCACACCGGCGCGCATAAAATCAACAACACCGTTGGCCAAGCATTGCTCGCCAAGCGCATGGGCAAAAAGCGCGTGATCGCCGAGACCGGCGCCGGCCAGCATGGCGTCGCCACCGCCACCGTCTGCGCGCGTTTGGGCATGGAGTGCGTGGTGTACATGGGCGCGGAAGATGTGAAGCGCCAATCGCCCAATGTGTTTCGTATGAAAATGCTGGGCGCGACCGTGGTGCCGGTGGAGTCCGGCTCCAAGACGTTGAAGGATGCGCTGAACGAAGCGATGCGCGACTGGGTGACGAATGTGGACAGCACCTTCTACATCATCGGCACCGTCGCCGGGCCGCATCCGTATCCGATGATGGTGCGCGACTTCCAAGCGGTGATCGGGCATGAGGCGATGGTGCAAATGCCGGAACTCGCCGGTCGCCAGCCGGATGCGATTATCGCTTGCGTCGGCGGCGGCTCGAATGCGATGGGGATTTTCTATCCCTATCTGGGCGAAACGGACGTGCGCTTGATCGGCGTGGAGGCCGCGGGCTTGGGGCTGGCCACCGGCAAGCATGCCGCGCCGCTGAATGCCGGCACGCCCGGCGTGCTGCACGGCAATCGCACCTATCTCATGCAGGACGAAAACGGCCAGATCATCGAAACCCATTCGATTTCCGCTGGCTTGGATTACCCTGGCGTCGGCCCCGAGCATGCGTGGCTGAAAGACAGCGGCCGCGCCGAATATGTGGCGGTGACGGATCAAGAGGCGCTCGCCGCGTTTCACGATTTATGCCGTTTCGAAGGTATCATCCCGGCGCTGGAATCGAGCCATGCGCTGGCGCATGCGGCGC
>DAIAMA010000257.1 GCA_027438535.1 bacterium | reverse complement strand
GATCGTTTCCTGCCCATCGTCGGCAATATCGTCAAGCGCTATAAACTCAGCACGCAGTATGACCGCATCGCCGGCACGGCTTCCCAGGCGGGCCTGATTGGGAAAGAACAGGCCAATATGTCGGAATATGTGACCGGCAAAGCACTCGACGGTTTATTTCTGATGATCGCGGAAGAAGAAAAAGCCATTCGCCGCGACCCGCTCGGCCAGGCGAGCGCTTATGTGCGCAAGGTGTTTGGCAGTCTGAAACAATAGCCTCGACGCGGATATAAATTGTTCGACCGCCTCTTCGTTCTGCCCGCGCGGCGCTTCGTTTCCCGGTAAAATACCGGCTTTGAACCGCGGCCTCCCGGACCTCCCCGCACAATCACCCTCATGACAGTCAGGCTAAGGGAAATCCCCTACAACTACACCTCCTTCTCCGACCGCGAGATTGTGGTGCGTTTTCTCGGCGCGGAGATGTGGCGGGTCTTGGATACCTTGCGCGCCGAGCGCCGCACCGGGCGTTCAGCGCGCATGCTGTTCGAGGTGCTGGGCGATCTGTGGGTGATTTCGCGCAACCCCTATCTGCAGGACGATCTGCTGGCCAATCCGAAGCGGCGCGAAGCTTTGATCGGCGCGCTCCGGCACCGGCTCAACGCGATCGAGGCGCGGCGCCAAGGCAATGCGAGCGTGGCGCAATTGCTCGATGCGGCACACGCGGCGGTGAATGCCTTCGCTGCGGAATTCGAGCACACGCGCTTATTGCGTAAGCGCGCGCTGGATAAACTTAGCCGTGTGACGCGCCGCGACAACATTCAGTTCGACGGGCTATCGCGCGTCTCGCATGTGACCGATGCCACCGACTGGCGCGTGGAATATCCTTTCGTGGTACTCGCGCCCGATACCGAGGAAGAAATCGCACCCATGGTGCGCACGCTCATCGAGCTTGGCCTCACCATCATTCCGCGCGGCGGCGGCACCGGCTACACCGGCGGCGCGGTGCCGCTGGTGTGGAACAGCGCGGTGATCAACACCGAGAAGCTGGATACGCTGAGCCCCATCGAGCATATTGTCCTACCCGGCGCGGCAACTGCCGTGGCTACTATTCGTTGCGGCGCGGGCGTGGTAACAAAACGCGTGATGGAAGCCGCGGACGCGGCCGGTCTGGTATTCGCGGTCGATCCGACCTCGGCCGATGCCTCCTGTATCGGCGGCAATGTGGCGATGAACGCGGGCGGTAAAAAAGCCGTGCTGTGGGGCACCGCCATCGACAACTTAGTGTCGTGGCGCATGGTCACGCCCGACGGCGAGTGGATGGAAGTCACCCGGCTCGATCACAATCTGGGCAAAATTCATGATGCCGATGTAGCGCGCTTTCGCGTGGCACGCCTGGGGCACGATGGCGCCACGCCGCAAGCCGCTCCGGAGATTTTGGAAATTCCGGGCGCGCGCTTTCGCAAAGCGGGCTTGGGTAAAGACGTTACCGACAAGTTCCTCGCCGGACTGCCGGGCATCCAAAAAGAAGGCTGCGACGGCATTATTACGCAGGCCACGTTCATCTTGCATAAGATGCCCGCGCATATTCGCACCGTGTGCCTGGAATTTTTCGGCCAAGCGCGCGAGGCCGTACCGGCCATTGTCGAGATCAAAAATTATCTTGACGGCTCCACCGCAGCACCCGGAACCCGGAACCCGAAACCCGTGTTGCTGGCGGGACTAGAGCATCTCGATGCGCGCTATGTGAAAGCCGTGGGCTACGCCACCAAAGCCAATCGCCCGCAGCGGCCGAACATGGTGCTGGTCGCCGATATTGCGTCCGACGATGAAAATGCGGTGGGCACGGCCGCGTCGCATATCGTACGCCTGGCGAATGCGCGCGGCGGCGAAGGCTTCATCGCGGTGAGTCCGGAGGCGCGGCGCAAATTCTGGCTCGACCGCGCACGCACCGCAGCGATTGCCGCACACACCAATGCGTTCAAGATCAACGAGGACGTGGTGATTCTGCTCGATCGGCTCGCCGATTACACCGAGGGCGTGGAACGCATCAATATTGAATTGTCCACGCGCAATAAACTCGCCTTGCTCGATGCCTTGGAAGCGTTTTTAACCGGCGAGCTGCCGCTGCTGCGCGACCCGGAAACCACCCCCGATCCCGCCCTGACCGAGAACCGGCGCACGCATGCCCTGGCCCTAATCGGCCAGGTGCGCACCCGTTGGCAATGGCTGCTGGCGAATCTCGATGCGGATGCATCCGAACTGCCCGGAGCCCTGAGCCCGGAACCCGGGACCGTGTTTCATGTGCTGCAAGACCACGCGATCCGCGTGTCGTGGAAACGCGAAATCCGCGAGCCCCTGCATCAAATTTTCACCGGGCGCGAATTCCAG
>DAIAMA010000256.1 GCA_027438535.1 bacterium | reverse complement strand
ATGGATTTCGGTCACCGAGGGTTCGATATGCCGTGCAATCAATTCGCGCGGACTGCCGGTGGCAATGAGGCGGCCATGATCCAAAATCACCAGCCGGTCGCATAGGCGCTCGGCCTCTTCCATGAAGTGCGTGGTGAGAATAATCGTCTTGCCCTGGTTGAGCAGGCGGCGCAAGCCTTGCCACATCAAATGCCGCGCCTGCGGGTCGAGGCCGGTGGTGGGTTCGTCGAGAAAAATCAGATCGGGGTCATTCACCAGCGCGCGCGCCAGCGTCAGGCGCCGTTTCATGCCGCCGGAAAGGGCTTGGATTTTGGCATCGCCGCGATTGCTTAAACCGGCGAATTCCAGCAAACCGGGGAGCACTGCGGCAATCTCGGCGTCACGCATGCCGAAATAGCGGCCATAGGCCAGGAAGTTTTCGCGCACGGTGAAATCCGGATCGAGATTATCCATTTGCGGCACTACGCCGACGCGTTGCCGCGCCCGGCGGGCACCGCCCGGCACGGTTTCGCCCAGCATTTCAATTGCGCCCGCATCAGGCTCGATCAACCCTAACAGCAAGCGCAAGGTGGTGGTTTTGCCCGCGCCATTGGGCCCCAGCAAGCCGAAGCACTCGCCTTTCTCGATGGCGATATCGATCCCGGCGACGACTTCCAGGCTACCGTAAGACTTGCGCAAATTTTTGGCGCTTAGCACGGGCATAGTTCGAGAATGTGTTGTTTCAATTGCGACAGCTTCTTGTGGAAAAAATGATCCGCGTCACGCACCACCGCGAGCGTGACGCCATACTGCGCCGACCAGGCGCGCACTTTATCGATGGGCACCAGCTCATCATGCTCTCCATGAATGACCAGCGTATGCGGAGGTGCCGTGCCCATTTTAAATAAATTTACCGCCGGGCCGACGAGGAGTAATTGTTTTGGCCGCGCGATTTCGCTTACCCGGCTTTGCACCGCTGCGCCAAATGAGAACCCCGCGAGCACCAGCGGCAAATCGGGGTAGCGTTCGCGCACAAAGCCTAACACCGCCAGCATGTCCGCCACTTCGCCTTCGCCGTGATCGTACTCGCCCTCGCTCAAGCCCACGCCGCGAAAATTTGGCCGCACCGCGACATAGCCCTGTTCGTACAAGGCGCTGGCGATAGTGGTGACGACTTTATTATCCAGCGTGCCGCCATGCAGCGGGTGCGGATGGGCGATGAGCGCCAAGCCGCGGCGCGTGGGGCCGGGGTCGGTGATCACGGTCTCGATCTTGCCGCTGGGGCCGTCGATGCGGAGCTTAAAACGCGACACTAAATTTTTAAACGCGCGACAATGCGGCCGTTCACCAAGTGTTCATCGATGATTTCGTCGATATCCTCGCGATCCACATAGGTGTACCAGACGCCTTCCGGGTAAATCGCGATCACCGGGCCCTCCTTGCAGCGATCCATGCACCCCGCGTTGTTGATGCGGCATTTGCCGGGGCCGGAAAGTTTCAACGCTTTGATTTTTTGCTTAGCGTAATCGCGCATTGTCTGTGCCCCTCTATCGGCGCAGCAGGCACTGCCGTCATCGCGCTGGTTCACGCAGAAAAATACATGGTGTTTGTAATAGCCGCTCATGGTTATTCGGGACGAAGGAGGAGCGCGCATTATACCGGCAGCCCGGCCCCTAACGAATGCGGCTAGCCAAGTTTGTCATATTTGGTATGATGTCCGCGGGATTTTTCCACCGGATATTTTGTGGCGTTGACCTGCATTTTGGCGAAAGCCGCGTCTAGCGGGTCGATGCCCAGCACGTCGGCAAGCCGCGTGAGGTAGATCAGCACATCGCCGATTTCCTGTGCCACGGCGCTTTTGTTTGCTTCCTCCAGGCATAGGCTTTGCTCCGGCGTAAGCCACTGGAAATGCTCGGTTAGTTCGGCGGTTTCCACGCTCAAGGCCATAACCAAATTCTTGGGGGTGTGAAATTGCTCCCACTCGCGGACGCGGGCAAAAGCGCGAATGGCGTCGCGTAAGGCGGTTAAGGACTGTGGCGTCATAGGGCGCTTGGGTTTAGGATGGGACATCTTCGAATAATACAGGATGCCTTGCTTGGGGCGTGATGTTTGCTGCCAAGCCCTAGGGGCATGAATACCTATTATGCAATAGGCATGACGCGGGCACGCTGCGAAACTGGGCCAATGTAAGCCATTTTTATGCCACTTATGCACAAATTCGCCATCAAACAGCGCATCAAGCGCGGCGAGCAAAGTCTGCTGTTCATTAACCGCCGCGGCTTTGCGCCGGTGCTACTGTGCGGCGAATGCGGCTGGCTCTCCGGCTGCCCGCGGTGTAGCAGCCGCCTGGTGGTGCATTTGAAAGAGCAACGGCTGCGCTGCCATCATTGCGGCC
>DAIAMA010000255.1 GCA_027438535.1 bacterium | reverse complement strand
TCGATAGCGCGCCGACCTTGGTCGCCTCGACATTGCCGTTCTTGAAAATCATCAGGGTGGGAATGCCGCGAATGCCGTATTTCGGCGGGGTTTGCTGATTTTCGTCGATATTGAGCTTAGCCACTTTAATCCGTCCGGCGTATTCCTGCGCCACTTCATCCAGAATCGGTGCGATCATTTTGCACGGGCCGCACCAATCCGCCCAATAATCCACCAGCACGGGCATCGCGGATTGCAGCACTTCTTGTTCAAACGAATCGTCGCTGACGTAATGAATATGTTCGCTCATGGCTTCCTCATGCATCAAGTCCGCCCGGGGTAAGGCGGCAGGGGATTGAAACAAATAGAGTTTTTGTTCTATCTACGGGCAAGAAATTCTATCCTAACCAAAAAACCAAATAATGGGAAGCGCTTGCCCGGCAAAAAGGGAATTGCTTTTGTTCGGGCGCGCCCAAGGCTAAAATTGCGGCTGCGTTATTTTCGAGCAACTTCAATCAATCCCAGGAAGGGCGCAGTATGACTTACGTGGTTACCGAACCTTGCATCAAATGCAAATACACCGATTGCGTGGACGTCTGTCCGGTGGATTGCTTCCGCGAGGGCCCCAATTTCCTGGTCATCGACCCCGACGAGTGCATCGACTGCACGCTGTGCGTGGCCGAATGTCCGGTCGAAGCTATTTTCGCCGAGGACGACGTACCCGAAAATCAACGTGCCTTTACCGCGCTCAACGCCGAACTCGCCAAGGTCTGGAAACCCATCATCGAACGCAAAGCCGCTCCGCCCGATGCGGACGAGTGGGCGAAAAAAACCGACAAACGCGACCTGTTAGCGCGTTAACCGAAATCGCGGCGTGCGCCATCCTCCCGTGATACGCCGCATTCCCGAAACCGAATTGCTGCGCGGCGCGGCCGCGGCCATCGTCGCCGCGGAACGCGCCCGGCTACCCGACTTAAGCGCCTGCACGGTTCTCGTCCCCAATTTGCATGCCGCACCCGCTCTGGCGCGCGCGCTGGGACACGCGGCAGGGCTGCCCACGCTGCTCCTGCCTACGCTCACCACCCTGCCGCAGTTGGCCCGGCAAGCCGTGCTCGCGCAGCGCGGCGTGCCCGACAGCGTGCGCCAGAATTTGCTATACGGCGCACTGCGTGCGCGCAAGTGGTTCGACGCCACACTGCTATGGCCGCTCACCGGCGAGCTGCTCAGGCTATTCGACGAACTCACGCTGAACCAAGTCGCACTGCCCGGCTCCTACGACAATTTCGTACGGCAACTAGCGCAAGCATACGCCGCCAGCGCCGGAGAATCGCTGCAATTCGAAGCGCGGCTGGTGCACGAACTGTGGCATGCCTTGCACCGCGACTTGGGCGCGCGGCTCGATCCCGCCAGCGCCTATGTGCTACAGCTCGGACAACTCGCGCAAACTGCCGCCGCGCCGCTGTATGGCGTGGGACTGACCGATCTCGCGCCGGTGGAAGTCGCATTCCTTGCACGCTATGGCGAGCGCCAGCCTGTTATGTTGTTCACGGCGGATACGCTCACCGAGGATGACCGTTCGGCCGGCGGCGCCATATTAAAAGCAGCTTGGAAAAATCCGGGCCCGGAAGATCGGGCATCGAAAATTCCCTCTAGCTTATTTGAGCGGGCACGGCATTTGCGCGCGGTTGTTCCAATCAGTCCGCTCGCGGGCAAGCTGCGCTTATTCGGCGCGCAATCGCTGGAAGAAGAAGCGCGTGCCGCGGCGACGCAAGTGCGGCTGTGGCTGGCGGAGGGCAAGCGCGACATCGCCATCGTCGCCCAAGACCGGCTCGCCGCGCGCCGCGTGCGCGCCTTGCTTGAGCGCGGCCACGTGCTGGTGAAAGACGAAACCGGGTGGACCTTTTCCACCACAGCGGCCAGCGCCCTCATCATGCGCTGGCTGGATTTGGTGGCCGACGACTTCTATTACCAAGACTTACTGGATTTTCTCAAATCGCCGCTGGTGTTGAGCCAGATCGAACGCGAAACGCGGCGCGACGCGGTATCCGCGCTGGAGTTGCTGATCCGCGAACACAATGTCGTCTCGCGCCTCGCGCACTACCTCGATGTGGCGCGCGCCAACGTTCAGCCGGCTTGCGTCGCGCTACTGGAAGCGCTCGACACGGCGCGCGCGGGCTGGCAAACGCGGCGCGCCTTGCCGCTCGCCGCGTGGCTGAAGCTACTCACCGATACGCTCGATCAACTCGGCATGCGCGCGCCGCTCGCGCGCGATCTAGCGGGCAGACAAATGCTCGATATGCTGGCGCGGGCCGGCCGTGCACGGTGGTTGACGCGATAGATGCTTGCAAGGCGAGCAGCGCGCTGAATCGCGTGTCGTGTAAGTTCGTGTCATAGGCTTGTTCA
>DAIAMA010000254.1 GCA_027438535.1 bacterium | reverse complement strand
AACGCGCCGAATGCCGACATTTGATTGAGCTTGCGCGCGAGGTAGCCATCGAGCCAATCGGTGATCGCGGCCAGCAAAAAAATCGCAGCCGCAGCCATGTTGACCGAGCGATGCTCGAGCCAATCGTCCGGCAGATAGTAAAACAGCACGAATACCGGAATCAGCAGAATCCTGAGCCAAGTAAGCGCGTTGGGTAAGTTGAATGGCATGTGTCAATGTAGCAGAGCGTAAATTTTTTCGGCTAACGCTCGGCTGATCCCCTCTACTTTTGCCAGTTCATCGACGCTGGCGTTGCCGACCCCTTTGACGCCGCCGAAGCGCGTGAGCAGCATTTGCCGCCGTTTCGGTCCGATGCCTTCAATCTCATCCAGCACGGAGTGCGTACGGGCTTTACCGCGCCGGGCGCGATGGCCGGTAATGGCGAAACGATGCGCTTCGTCACGGATCTGTTGGATGAGATGCAAGCCGGGATGGTCCGGCGTCAATTGTATCGGTATTCTGGCATCGGCAAAAATCAATTCTTCCATTCCCGCTTTACGTTCCGGCCCCTTTGCCACGCCCACGAGCTCGATTTCATTCAGCCCCAGCTCGGATAGCACCTCATGCGCGATGCCCACCTGCCCTTTGCCGCCATCGATCAAAACCAAATCCGGCCGCTTACCCTCTCCAGCGGCAATTTTTTGATAGCGCCGCGTGAGCGCGGCACGCATCGCGGCGTAATCGTCGCCGGGCGTAATGCCGTTGATGTTGAAACGCCGGTACTCGCTGTGGCGCATGGCGGATCGGTCATATACCACGCAGGAGGCGACCGTCGCCTCGCCCAGGGTATGTGAAATATCGAAGCATTCGATGCGCGCTGTCTCTTCGGGTAGCCTCAAGGCCTCAATCAGGGCCGCCAAGCGCGCTTCTTGTGTCGCGTGCTGCGCGAGACGCTGCTCGATGGCGAGCAAGGCATTTTTCTCCGCCATATTCAACCACACCCGGCGCTCGCCGCTCGGATGCGTGACAATGTGCACCGCATGGCGCGCTTGCTCGGCGAGAATGCCGGCGAGGGGCGCCGTATCCAATTCGACATTGAGCAGAATCAGGTGCGGGATCGGCTTGTCGGCATAATGCTGGGTCAGAAAGGCTTCCAGAATGACCTCCGGCGCATGTCCCTCCGCATTTTGCGGGAACAAGCTTCTGTCACCCAAGTGCCGGCCGCCGCGAATCATGGCGAGATTGACGCAAGTCAGACCGTTTTTAGCGGCGGGTGTACCGATTGTCCGCGCCTTAGTCATTTTCTTACGCAAGTTAGGGTTAAATATCCCGATTACTTCGCTAAGCCGGTGCCGCCGTTTGGAGATACGGCGCCGCGTTTGCTGATCGTCGGCCTGGCACCCGGAATGCATGGCGCCAACCGCACCGGCCGTCCCTTTACCGGCGACTATGCGGGCATCTTGCTCTACGACACCCTGCATCGTTTTGGCTTTAGCAACCAAGCGACCTCGGAACACGCCGCCGATGGGCTGGCGCTTATCGGCTGCCGCATCACCAATGCCGTGAAATGCCTACCCCCGGAAAACAAGCCAGAAAATTCAGAAATAAAGATATGTAACAAATATTTATCGAATGAACTTAAAGTTTTAGATAAAGGTATTTCTATCCTGGCTTTAGGACTGGTCGCGCATAAGGCCGTGCTGATGGCCTTGGGTCTGAAGCAGGGCGATTACAAGTTTAGCCATGCCGCTGAACATCGGCTGCCCAATGGCTTGACCTTGTTCGATAGCTATCATTGCAGTCGTTATAATACTCAGACCCGCCGCCTCACTCCCGACATGTTCCATGCGGTGTTCGAACGCATACGCCATCATCTCGAAGGAGAGTAAACATGCCCTACGTCAATATCCGCATTGCCGGAACGCTCACTCGCGAACAGAAACAAAAAATCGCTGCGGAAGTTACCGATACCCTAGAGCGCATCGCGCGCAAGCCCAAGTCATACACCTATATCGCATTCGACGAGTTGCCGGACGAGAATTGGGCTATCGCCGGCAAGCTTCTTGATGAAAGTTAATAATATTTAAATCAAAAAGTTATAAATAATATTTAAGACTTAACATTAAATGTTTGACCCTGCCGAGTTGCTCGCCGGCTTACCCCATCAACCGGGGGTGTACCGCATGTTAAACGGCGCCCGCGAAGTCCTTTATGTTGGCAAGGCGCGCGACCTCAAAAAGCGCGTTTCTTCCTATTTTCAAAAAGCTCAGCTTGCGCCGCGCATTGCCTTGATGCTTGCCCAGGTAGCGGCAGTCGAGACCACGGTCACCCGCTCCGAAGCCGAGGCCTTGCTACTCGAAAATAACCTCATCAAAGGCCTCAATCCCAAGTACAACATTCTGTTCCGAGACGAT
>DAIAMA010000253.1 GCA_027438535.1 bacterium | reverse complement strand
TTTTGCGGATGCGCGATGCCGATTATCTCGCTTGCGATACCGCGCGCAGCACGTGTATTTGCCGCGTCAACGGCTCGAACACCGGTTGCAGTTTCGTGCGCAGCAGCGCATTCACCGCCGTGGTGCGGCGCAGGATGGGCGTGGCGAGCTCGGCGTCTATCCGCGCCAATATCAGCATGGCGTCAATATCCGCTTGCAGCGTGGGCGCGGCGGCGAGCAATGCCGATAGCGGCGCGGGCGGTTCGCCGCTTGTGCCTTCCGCCAACAGCGCCTCGATCGAAGCCGCGGGCGCGCAATAGTCGCGCAGCGAGGCAAAATAATAGCCGATGGCGTTCAGCAAGGGGCTCACGATTTCATGCGTGCCGGGACGCTGCATGGCTTCTTCGCAGCCGGCGAGAAAGCTTTGCCCGGGTCCGGAGAGCAAGCGCGCCAGCGCAGCGGCGAACACATTGCCGGTTTCGATGAGCGGCGCCAGGCGGGCGTGGACTGCCGCGAAATCCGCGCGTGCCGGCAATTGTTTCGGCAGGCGATCCGGGCGCTGCTCCAAGAATCCGATATAGTACGCGCCATGTTCGCGGCCTCGGTTCCATAAGGTATTTTGCGCGGCCGCATCGACCAGGTCGTAATGCAATAGCCAGCGCACGGTGTCCATGATGGCGGCAGGGTTCTCCTCGAACGGTAAATGCTCGACCAGAAAATCCGCCAGCACTTTGCCCATCGCGCCGCGCGCGACTTGTTCTTTCTCCAGCATACGGCGCGCGTTTTCTATCGTCGGCATGGCCCACCAGGCGCGCCGCGCCATCTCGTCGGTGAGGCCGGGCGCATGCACCACCGCGACCACGGCTTCCTCTTCGCCGGTAAGCAGCAGCTTGGCCAGATTGTCGTCGCGCAGTTGCCCCATGCGGGTCCAACGCCGCAGATAAACCGGGTAGCCCTCGGGCGAATCCAGCGCATGCTCGGCCAGCGCTTGCCGCACCAGCTTGAGATAGTGATCCTGGCGGCCGGTGGGGTGCAGCGTGACCTTGGCTTCGCCTTTTTCGGTCAGGCCGAATACCGCCATATTCGCGGTATCGATGCGAATGGCTTGCACGCCGGCGGCGAGCATGACGTTGAGACAAAAGGCATCTTCGGAGCTGAGTTCCATGGCGTAATCGCGCTACTGAAGCGGGAAAACTGCTTATTATAGCCGATCCGAAACCCGGGCTTAAGGCGCGTGGGAGCCGGCTGGTCTGCTAAACTGCGCGCTTCGGCAAAATCGATTTTTGAATGTAAGGAGAATTCGCATGACGATCAAAGTAGGCGACAAGCTGCCAGCCGGCACATTGTTTGAGATGAGCGAGGAGGGGCCAAAGCCGGTTTCGGTGGCGGATTTGACCACGGGCAAGCGCGTGGTGATCTTCGGTTTGCCGGGCGCGTTCACGCCGACCTGTTCTGCACTGCATGTGCCGGGTTATGTCGCGCAGGCCGATCAAATCAAGGCCAAGGGCGTCGATGAAATCGTGTGCGTGTCGGTCAACGATGCCTTCGTGATGGGCGCGTGGGGCAAGGATCAAAAAGTCGGCGACAAGGTGCGCATGCTAGGCGATGGCAGTGGACTGTGGACCAAAGCCTTGGGCCTGGAACTGGACTTGGTGGCGAAGGGCTTGGGACTGCGCTGCGAGCGCTTCTCCATGCTGGTCGACAATGGCGTGGTGAAGGCGCTCAATGTCGAAGCCCCCGGCAAGTTCGAAGTGAGCGATGCGCAAAGCATGCTGAAGTCGCTCGGCGCGGCGTAATACGAAGAGCCGCTCGGGTGGAGTCGTCCGCGGGAATCGCCTTCGCCAAGCACTATCTGCTGGTCTTCGGCGCGATTTTGCTGAGCGGCACGCTATCCAGTTTTGTCGCGCAAAAAATTCGCGTGCCGGATGTGGTGGTATTTTTGCTCGCGGGCATGCTGCTCGGCCCGCAAGTCGCCGGATGGGTGGATATTCGCGCCGATTCGGCGGCGAATCAGCTCATTCTGATCTTCGGCGCTTGCTATATCTTGTTCGATGGCGGCGCCTCGCTGCGATTCAAAGTGTTGCAAGAAGTGTGGATCACCATCGTGGCGATTTCCACCGTCGGCGTGATCATCACCGGATTGATTACCGGGCTGGCCGCGCATGCCATTCTCGGCGTGCCGTGGATAGTCGCGCTGTTGCTCGGCGCCACGCTGGCATCCACCGATCCGGCAACGCTGGTACCGGTTTTCCGGCAGATAAGAATCAAGGATCGCGTGGCGCAAACGGTGTTGAGCGAATCAGCGTTCAACGATGCGATGGGCGCGATTCTCACCTTTGCCGTGCTGGCCGTGGCGCTGGGCAAAGGCGCGTTCTCGGCGCAGAACGCATTGCTGAATTTGCTGCAGCAAGCGTTC
>DAIAMA010000252.1 GCA_027438535.1 bacterium | reverse complement strand
GCATGCGGATTACACGTATTTGCAGAAGTACGGCATACGCGATTATCGCGGCGGCGGACGTTCCTCGGCGCGGTTGACCGCGCCCACGGTGGCGGCGGGCGCGATCGCGAAAAAATGGCTCAA
This sequence comes from bacterium, assembly GCA_027438535.1. Lineage (GTDB taxonomy): Bacteria > Pseudomonadota > Gammaproteobacteria > Burkholderiales > Thiobacteraceae > RBG-16-58-11. The sequence continues at coordinate 2,294 of DAIAMA010000252.1, read as the reverse complement.
GGAAAAATACGGCGTGGTGATACGCGCTTACATGAGCCAGATGGGCGAGAAGGAAATTCCGTTCAAGCGCTGGGAAGACGTGGAGCAAAATCCTTTCTTCGCGCCGGATAACGCCATCGTGCCCGATCTCGAAGCCTATCTCGACGCGATCCGCAAAGAAAAAGATTCTATCGGCGCGAAAATTTGCGTGGTGGCGGAAAATATTCCGGTGGGTTTGGGCGAGCCGTTGTACGACCGGCTCGATGCCGACATCGCTTACGCCATGATGGGTTTGAACGCGGCCAAGGGCGTGGAAATTGGTGCCGGGTTCGCCAGCGTCGCGCTGCGCGGCAGCCAGAACGGCGACGAATTGACGCCCGCCGGTTTCATCGGCAATAACGCGGGCGGTATTCTCGGCGGCATTTCCAGCGGCCAGGACATCGTGGTGTCGGTCGCCATTAAACCGACTTCCAGTATCGCCATTCCGCGGCATTCGATCGATGTGCATGGCCAACCTACCGAAGTCGTTACCACCGGCCGCCACGACCCCTGCGTGGGCATACGCGCTACGCCCATCGTCGAAGCTTTGCTCGCCATCGTGCTGATGGATCACGCGCTGCGCCAGCGTGCGCAAAACGCCGATGCGGTGCCGCCCGTACCGCCCATTCCGGGCAAGATAAAGCCGTAGCCGGTGACGGCTTTCCAGGCAGACGATGCCTGCGTTTTTCTCCATTCGCCACGCCGAGCCGCATCCCGCCGGCGCCAATCATGACTAAGCGCATTCCCTATTGGCAGCTTTCCGGCTACTACTATTTCTATTTCGCATTTGTCGGCGTGCTGTCGCCGTACTGGGGACCGTATCTCAAGTCGCTCGGTTTCAGCGCGCTCGATATCGGCGTGCTGATGTCCTTGCTCGCGGTGATGCGCATGTTCGCGCCGAATATTTGGGGCTGGATGGCGGATCGCTCCGGCAAGCGCGTGGCCATCGTGCAATTTGCGGCCATCGCCAGCTTGATTTCTTTCGCGGGTGTGTTTTTCGGTCATGGCTTCTGGTGGTTGTTCGGGGTCATGGCGGGGATGAGTTTTTTTTGGAGCGCATCGCTGCCGCTGGTGGAAGCCACGACCTTCAGCCACCTCGGCGAACGCTCGGACAGATACGGTCGCATTCGTTTGTGGGGATCGGTGGGCTTCATCGTGTCCGTGGTCGGCGCCGGCTATGTGTTGGACTACGCGCCGATCGCGTGGCTGCCCTGGATGGTGTGCGCCATGCTGGCCGGGGTGGCGCTGTTTGCGCGCTATATTCCCGAAGCCGAGGCGCTGCCGCATGAGAGCGATCGTATTTCGGCATGGAAGCTGGTGCGCGATCCCCGGGTGCTGGCGCTGATCGCGGCGTGCTTCCTGATGTCCGCCGCGCACGGGCCGTATTACAGCTTCTACTCGATCTATCTCGGCGATCACGGCTACAGCAAGAGCCAGATCGGCTGGCTATGGGCGCTGGGCGTGATCAGCGAAATCGGCGTATTCCTCGCCTTGCCGCGGCTGTTCCGGCGTTTCGCGCTGGAGCATATTTTGATGGCGAGCTTCGTCATCGCGATAGCGCGGTTTCTGATTATCGCTTGGGGCATTGAGTTTCCGGCGCTGATGGTGTTCGCGCAGGTGCTGCATGCGGGTACTTTCGGCGCGTATCATGCCGCCGCCGTGGGGCTGATCAATCGCTTTTTCAAAGGCCGCCATCAAGCAAAAGGCCAAGCGCTCTACAACAGCATTTCATTCGGCGCGGGTGGCGCGCTGGGCAGCCTCTATGCGGGATTGGCGTGGAAAGGGCTGGGTGCGAGCGGCACGTTTACCATTGCCGCGGGCTGCGCGCTGGCGGGATTGCTGCTATTGGCGTGGCGGCTGCGCGCGCCGCCGCGGTAGCGGCGCGTCAACGTTTGCGTAGGGTCGCGCGCCAATCGGCGGCGGGCGTGCTTTGTCCTAGTCGCTGGATGCGCCCGACTTCATTTTCATACCAGCCGATATCGTGTTGGTTCGGGTGGGCTTCATAGGCCCACCATGCGCCGTCGGCGTCTTGAGCAATCCACTCGGCCCAATCTGGGGCCAGGGCGAGCCATTGCAGTGCTTCGTTTTCTATCATGCTTAACAATCGCTTAGATAAGGGGGCGGCTGGCCGGAAGTTTGTCCTATCGAGTATAATCGTTCTTTTTTGGTAATGCGTGATGAGCGGGAAAACGCTATACGATAAATTGTGGGATGCGCATGTGGTGAATGTCGAGGACGACGGCACGACGCTGCTCTACATCGACCGCCATTTGGTG
>DAIAMA010000251.1 GCA_027438535.1 bacterium | reverse complement strand
GCGTCCCGAAGCGCTTTCTTCCCATCTCCAGCAGGGCCTCAAGCCGCTCTATATCGTGACCGGCGACGAGCCTTTGTTGGCGATGGAGGCGGCAGACGCGATTCGCGCCCGCGCCAAAGAAGAAGGTTGCTTGGAGCGCGAAATGCTGACAGCGGAAACCGGTTTCAGCTGGGCGCGCTTGCGCGCGAGCGGCGCGAGCTTGTCGCTGTTCGCCTCCAAGCGCGTGCTGGAAATTCGCATTCCCAGCGGTAAGCCCGGCACCGAGGGCGCGGTGGCGCTGGAAGCTTATGCTAGCGATTTGCCGCCCGATACCGTGAGCCTGGTGCTGCTACCCAAGCTCGATAAACGCACCAAAGATAGCGCCTGGTTCAGCGCCTTGAATGCGGCGGGCATAGTGATCGAGGTACATCCGGTGGATCTGGATGCCTTGCCCGCGTTTATCGCGCGCCGCTTGGCGGCGCAAAATCAAAGCGCGGAGCGCGAAACCTTGGCTTTTCTCGCCGAATCGGTGGAAGGTAATTTGCTTGCCGCGCATCAGGAAATTCAAAAACTCGGCCTGCTCTATCCAGCGCGTAAACTGACTTTCGATGAAGTGAGCGAAGCGGTATTGGATGTCTCGCGCTTCGACGTGTTTCAGTTGGGCGACGCCATGCTGCAAGGCGATGCCGCACGCGCCGCACGCATTCTCGACGGCTTACGCGGTGAAGGCCAGAAGCCGATCCCTGTCTTGGGCGTATTGGCATGGCTTACGCGCAGCCTGAATAAGTCGAAGTTAGCACTTGCTCGCGGAACCGATATGGCAGGTGCGTTACGCGAAGGCGGATTCTGGGGCGAACGGCAAAACCTGGCGCGGCGCGCCCTGCCCCGGCTCTCCGTTGAGACTCTGGCCAACGCGCAACGCCAGGCAGCGGAAATTGATAGAATGAGCAAAGGACTAAAACCCGGCGACGTGTGGGATGCCTTGCTGTCGCTGGTGTTGTCGATTGCAAAACCGGAGAAGCGAGCGCCTGCCTAGCGCCAACATTAAGAAGCGAGATATGGACGTTAAACAATACATGCAAACCGTGGGCAGCCAAGCCCGTGCAGCCTCGCGCGTGGTAGCGCGTGCCGACACCAATGCCAAGAACAAAGCTTTGTTGGCAATGGCGGATGCGATCGAGCGCGACGTAAACAAGCTGGCCTTAGCCAATCACAAGGATATGGAAAAAGCCCAAAAAGAAGGCTTGGATGGGGCGCTATTGGATAGGCTGATGCTTACTAAAAATACGGCATTGGGCATGGCCGAAGGTTTGCGCCAGATCGCGCAATTGGCCGACCCCGTCGGCGAGATCACCGGCTTGAATTACCGCCCCTCCGGCATCCAGGTCGGAAAGATGCGCGTGCCCTTGGGCGTGGTCGGCATTATTTACGAAGCGCGGCCTAACGTGACTGCCGATGCCGCCGGCCTGTGCCTGAAATCCGGCAATGCTGCGATTCTGCGCGGTGGCTCGGAAGCCATTCATTCCAACCAAGCCATCGCTACTTGCGTCCGCGAAGGCTTGGCCGCGGCCGGCTTGCCTGAAACCGCGGTGCAAGTCATCGAAACCACCGACCGCGCGGCGGTGGGCGAGTTGATCACCATGAAGGAGTTCGTGGACGTGATCGTGCCGCGCGGCGGCAAGGGGCTGATCGAGCGCTTGATGAACGATGCGCGCATTCCCGTGATCAAGCATTTGCATGGCGTGTGCCATGTGTATATCGACGACCGCGCCGATTTGGATAAAGCCGTACGCATTGCCGACAATGCCAAGACCAGCCGCTATGGCACCTGCAATACCATGGAAACGCTGCTGGTGGCGCAGGATGTGGCCAAACAAGTGCTGCCTCTGGTATCCAAAATTTATTTCGACAAAGGCGTGGAATTGCGCGGCTGTGCGGCGTCGCGCGCCATCAGGGCTTCCTGCGCCAGGCGCAAGTGGCCGAAGTGAATAGGATCGAAGGTGCCGCCGAAAATACCGATGGGGCTCAGGGCTTAACCTCGGACCTGTCCATCGCCGAGCACGATGAATTTCTGCGAGGTGAGACCTTCCAGCCCGACCGGGCCGCGCGCATGGATTTTGTCGGTGGAAATACCGATCTCCGCGCCTAGGCCATATTCGAAGCCATCGGCGAAGCGCGTCGAAGCGTTCACCATCACGCTGCTCGAATCCACCTCGCGCAGAAAGCGTCGCGCGCGCGTGTAGTCCTCGGTGACAATCGCATCGGTGTGCTGCGAACCGTAGGTGTTAATGTGTTCGATAGCTTGATCCAAGCCCGAGACTACGCGTACCGACAAAATCGGCGCGAGATATTCGGTGATCCAATCTTCTTCCGTCGCCATTTTCATTTGCGCGACGATGGCGCGCGACGCCGCACAGCCGCGCAATTCCACGCCTTTGTCG
>DAIAMA010000250.1 GCA_027438535.1 bacterium | reverse complement strand
ATCGCCATGCACGTTGTTGATGGCATGGAAAAGCCAGACGTTGGCGCCGCCCCAGTCGTAGACGATTGTTTTTATCACGCTAGGCCAGCCAGGCCAGCACCGACAAACCGACGCCACCGGCAGCGGCCACGGCGGCGAACGAGAACAACCAGCGCTTACGCGTGAGTGCCGTGATCGAGGCCAGCGAAATCGCGATTTGGATGAGCGTCATGCCTTGGGCCAAGCGGTGATGCGGGTGCAGCAGTTGTTCGCTGCGCGCATTCGCCTGGTTCGATGCTGCCTCCAGCATTTCCGCTTTCTGCTTAATCGCCATTTTTTCCAGGGCGTATTTCTCGGCCTGCTTGCGGTAATAGCCGCGTTTTTCCGCCGGGGCAATATCCGCGGCGAGTTCCATCAAATGCCCCTTGTTGCTCTTGGCTTGATAGAAGTTCCATTGATCGGAGGCTTGGGTGTTTTTCAATACCGCTTCGTTTTTATACAGCATGGATTCATTCTGGGTAGCGCCGCCATGGTAGCTGACGATGGCGCCGATGGTGGACAGAATCGCCGTGAATATGGCGACGTACTGCGCCAGCCCCGCGCCATGCTGTGCCGCATGCTCAACTTCGTGCTCGTGCGCGCCGTGCACATGAAAATCATCTTCGGACATGTGAGCCTCTCGGATATCGGGGGATAATAAAATTTCAATTATCGATGAGTCGGGGCAGCTTGGTCAGCATGTTCCATGTTTCCGGGCATGCGCGATGCCCGGAAATCCGTGGCGGAAGAGCGTGGGAGTCGAACCCACCTAAGCACGCTGGCGTGCTTAACCAGATTTGAAGTCTGGCCGCCCCACCGGGAACGAAGCTCTTCCAAAATACTTTGCACATTATAGGGGTTCATCGCCTTGCAGGGCGCTTTCTTGGCGCAATTGATGCGCATCACCGGCGCGCCGGGTATAGCCGATGCGATCGAAAAACTCCAATATCTGAATCGCCAGTTTGCGCCCGGTACCGATTTGATCGCGGAATTCAGCGGCGTGCACGCTACGATGATTTTCCGCCAAGGCTTGCACAATGGCGCAAAGTTCATTGACCGCCTCTTTGGCGAAATAATGATCGTGGGCGACCAGATACACCTCGCCGATTCTGGCCACGCGGCGCAATAAGAGCCGCGTGTGCTGTTCGTTCAATGCCAAGGCGCGCGCAATGTCCCTGACACGGGGAGGTTGAAAAGGCTGATTCAGCAGCAGTGGTAAGATGCTTTGCCACAGCTTTTCCTCTGCCGGGCTGAGCGTGACTTTGTGTTCGGGAAGATGCAACCAGGGGCCGCTTTGGGCGATCTTTGCGTCTGACAACAAAGCATCGAGCACGGCGGAAAAAACCGGGCGCGTAAGGGTAGGCAGCGCCATGCGCTGCAGGCGTCCATGATCCGGACCCAGCGCGTCGGGGGCTTGCTGATGCTCCAAGGCCAGTCGATCGAGAATGGTTTGCTGCATTTCCCGCCAGCGCGCCGGGGAAAAACCGAGCGCACTCGTCGCCGTGGCGACCACCTGCATGGGCACTTGCCGCCATAAGGCTTGTGCATCTTGATGCCGCATATTTCTGCTTTGTGCAAAGCGGGTGAGATCGACGCCGCTCGCGGAATGTTCCAAAGTAAAGGCCAGTGCTTTTTCTGGATCGGTTTCCCGCATGGCGCGCAACAGAGCAAGGCGGGCGGGCGCACGGCGATTGCGCACGGGCGGAAAAGGGTCCAGCACCACGCCGCCGCCCAGCGTGCGCGTAGCGGATTGATCGCGCAAAATGAAGCGGTCACCGTTCAGCGCGCATACCGGTTTGTCCGTAATGATTTGAACCAGCGCCGTGCCCCCGGGTACGATCGCATCGCCTTCCAGCACGGCGATGCGCGCGCTGATATCGGATGTGCCGATATGCAGATGCACGGGCATCCAATGTTTAAGTGCTTTTTGTTCCGTATCGAGAAGTGCGCAGTGGGCGTCGAAGCGTTGCGTCGGCGCATGCACCGTTTCATCCAAGATCCAGTCGCCACGCTGCACATCGCGCTTTTCGAATGGCGTGCCAACGAGGTTGAGCGCGCAGCGCTGGCCGGCTCGGCCGCTTGCGGCAGGGCGGTTTTGGACGTGGAGGCCGCGCACGCGCACCGCGATACCGTTGGGCGAAACAAGCAATTTATCGCCCGCTTTCACCGCGCCGGAAAACGCCGTGCCGGTTACGACGACGCCGGTACCCGTAAGCGTAAATACGCGATCGACAGCGAGTCTGAAATGTCCCGTATCGGGGCGTAAGAGAAGGCCGGCCGCCATTTTTTCCAGATAGGCGCGCAATTCGGGTACACCCTGTCCCGAGACGGACGAAAGTTCAAAAATCGGGCTATCGGCCAGCGCGCGGCCGGCCAGCAAGGCTTGAATTTCTGCCCTGGCCTCGGCCAGCCGTT
>DAIAMA010000024.1 GCA_027438535.1 bacterium | reverse complement strand
AGGCGAATGTTCTGAAACGTGCGCGCGAGGCCCAAGCCCGTCACGGCATGCGGCTTCAATCCATGCAAGCGCTGGCCGTCGAGCCGCACTTCGCCCGAGGTGGGCGTGTATAAGCCGGTGAGGCAATTAAAGAGCGTGGTTTTGCCCGCGCCGTTGGGGCCGATGAGGCCGAAGATTTCGCCGCGCCGAATGGCGAGGCTGACCGCGTTCAGGGCCAGTAGGCCGCCGAAGCGCTTGCTTAAGTGCCGCGCTTGCAGCAAGTCCTCAGCGCTGCTCGTCATACAGCCCAGGGACTTGCTCGCCGCCCTGCCCCAGCTCGCGCCGGCGTTGAGTGGAGGGCCACAAGCCCGCCGGGCGGAAGATCATCATCAGCACCAAGGAAAGACCGAAGAGCAGCATACGCAAATCGGATGGATCGACAATCACATGGCCGAACGCGGCGCGCTGAAAATCGCCGATGTAGCGCAGAGCCTCCGGCAAGATGGTGAGCAAAAATGCGCCGAGGAGGACGCCCGGAATATGGCCCATGCCGCCGAGCACGATCATGCACAAAATCATGATCGACTCCATAAGATTGAAGCTCTCCGGGCTGACGAAGCCTTGAAAGCTCGCGAACAGCCCGCCGGAAAGGCCGCCGAAAGTCGCGCCCATGGCGAAGGCCAGCAGCTTGAGATTGCGCGTGTTGATGCCCATGGCTTCGGCCGCGGTTTCGTCTTCGCGGATCGCGGCCCAGGCACGGCCGATGCGCGAATCCTGCAAGCGTATGCAGATAAAAATCGCCAGCAAGGTCAGTGCCAGGAAAAAATAATAATAGGCATGCGCGCTGGAAAGACCGGGGATGAGAACTTGCGGCTGCGCCAGCGACAAGCCGCCGATGGAAATCGGGTCGATCAAATTGATGCCTTGCGGGCCGTTGGTGATGTTGACCGGCCGATCGAGATTGTTGATGAAAATGCGGATGATCTCGCCGAAGCCCAAGGTCACGATGGCAAGATAATCGCCGCGCAGGCGCAGGGTGGGCGCGCCCAGCAGTACGCCGAATGCCGCCGCGATCGCGGCGCCCGCGGGCAGCACCAGCCAGAACGGCAAATGCAAACCGAACTGCGGGCTCGCCAGCAGGGCATAGACATAAGCGCCCACGGCGTAGAACGCGATATAGCCGAGATCGAGCAGGCCCGCATAACCGACCACGATGTTGAGCCCGAGCGCGAGCATCATATACAGCAGCGCGAGATCGAGAATGCGCACCCAATAAATGCCCAGGCCCGCTTGCACCACGAACGGCGCGACTGCGAGCGCAACGCCGATGAGCAGCAGGCCGGGCAAGGGTTTATGGGTGAGGCGAAGGTTCATGCGGGCGAAAAATCTTGAACCACGGAGGACGCGGAGAACACGGAGTAAGAAAAATAATTTCCGCCGCGCCGCCGCGCAAAGACAACCCTAGCTTTTTGAGCCATCCCTTGTGTTGATCGCTTAGCGTTTTTCCTCCGTGTACTCCGCGTCCTCCGTGGTGAAGCAATTTTTAATTTCATGATCGCTACGCCCGTTCACCCACGCGTTCGCCCAACAACCCAGATGGCCTAAATACCAGTACCAGAATCAGCACGAAGAAGGCGAACACGTCTTGATAATTGCTGCCCATGAAGCCGCCGGTGATGTCTCCGATATAGCCCGCGCCCATGCTTTCGATCACGCCCAGCAGCAGCCCGCCCAACATCGCGCCGCCGAGATTGCCGATGCCGCCGAGAACGGCGGCGGTAAAGGCCTTAAGGCCGAGCAGAAAGCCCATGTAGTAGTGGGCAATGCCGTAATACGCGCTCACCATCACGCCAGCCACGGCGGCGAGCGCGGAGCCGATGATGAAGGTGAGCGAAATCACCGAATTGATGTTCACGCCCATCAACCCAGCCACTTGCGGCGATTGCGCGGTGGCGCGCATGGCGCGGCCGAGTTTGGTTTTTTGCACCAAGACGATCAATCCCGCCATGAGTACGAGCGACAGTACGAAAATAAAAATCTGCAAGGCGCTGAGGGTGGCGCCGCCGAGATGATAGGTGGTGCGCGGCAAAATCGGCGGGAAAGAAATATATTGCCGGCCCCAAATAACCATGGCCAGATTTTGCAGCAAGATCGATACGCCGATGGCCGTGATCAGCGGCGCCAGGCGCGGCGCGTTGCGGAGCGGCCGATACGCCACGCGCTCGATGGTGAAGCCCAGCAACATGCAGGCGGGGATCGCCGCCAACACGCCGACCAAGACGATCGCGATGCCGGGCAGATCGACATGCGCGCCGACGAGCGCGCCGATGACGCTGAGCGCGACCATGGCGCCGATCATGGTGACTTCGCCGTGGGCGAAATTGATCAGTTCGAGTATGCCGTAGACCATGGTGTAGCCGAGCGCGACGAGCGCGTAGACGCTACCGAGAACGAGGCCGTTAATAAGTTGCTGGAGAAAGGTATCCATAGCGAAGGAGCGGACCGGAATCCGCTCGCCGGATTATCGCGGTGCGGGGGAGGCGTCGTTTCTCACGGTTTCCAGCGGCACCCATTTTCCGTGCTCGACCCGATACAGGGTCACGCTGCCGTTGGTCAGATCGCCCTTGGCATCGAATTGAATGTGCCCGGTCACGCCGTTGAAGTCGGTCTTGGCCAGTTCCGGCAGGTATTTGGCCGGATCCGCGGAGTCGGCGCGCCGCATGGCCGCGATCATCACTTGCACCGCATCGTAGGCATAGGGCGCGTAATTCTGAATCTTGCCGTACTTGGCGTTGAATTTTTGTTCGAACGCTTTTCCGCCCGGCATGCTGGCGAGCGGCACGCCGGGGTTGGAGGCGGTCACGCCCTCCCCGTCCGCGCCCGCGAGATGCAGAAACTCCGTGGTTTGCACGCCGTCGCCGCCGAGAAATTGCGCGCCGAGGCCGAGGCGCCGCATCTGCTGCACCATGGGCGCGGCTTGCGGATCCATGCCGCCGAAGAAAATCAGATCCGGATTTTTGCTTTTGATCGAAGTGAGGATGGCGGTGAAATCGGTGGATTTGTCGGTGGTGTATTCGCGCGCGACGATTTCCGCTCCGGCTGCTTTCGCGGCTTTTTCCACCTCATCCGCGAGGCCTTGGCCGTAGGCGCTGCGGTCGTCGATGATGGCGATTTTTTTCGCGCCCATCTTGGTGACGGCGAATTGGCCCAGCACATGCCCTTGTTGCGCGTCGTTGGTCATGACGCGGAACGCGGTGTTGTAGCCTTGCGCGGTGTACTTGATGGCGGTGGCGGAAGGCGAAATTTGCGGAATGCCGGCATCGTGATAAATCCGGGAGGCGGGGATCGAGGTGCCGGAATTGAGGTGCCCGATCACGCCATTGATTTTTTGGTCGGCGAGTTTTTGCGCGACGATGGTGGCGGTTTTCGGGTCGGCGGCATCGTCTTCGCTGACCAAGACGAATTTGGCTTTTTTGCCGCCGAGCATAATATTCTGCGTGTTCGCCTCATCCACCGCCATGCGCGCACCGTTTTCGTTATCCTTGCCCAAGTGCGATTGCGGGCCGGTAAGCGGCGATACCGATCCGATTTTGACTACCACCTCATTCTGGTTTTCGACACTGTCTTTTTTGCCGCAGGCGGTGGTGACTAGCCCCACGGCGAGAATGAGTAGCGGGGTAAGCAAACGGAAATTCACGGGGCGTCTCCTGATGCGTGGATGGGTTTGGACAATCGCCAAAGTATAGCGGAAAACAAAAAAGCCGGCGCTTGAGCCGGCTTTTTTGGTGTGCGGAAAACGCTTACTTGAGCGAAAGAATCCAATGCACGATGGTTTTGATATCGGCATCGCTCATTTGCGGATGCGGTGGCATCGGGATTGTGCCCCATACGCCGCTGCCGCCATCTTTCACCTTTTTCACCAGCTTGGCTTCGGCGGTTTTATCGCCCCGGTATTTGGCGGCGACATCTTTATAGGCCGGGCCAACCAATTTTTTATCTACTTGGTGGCACGCCATGCAGGCGTTTTTTTGCGCGAGCGCCAGGCCATCCGCCATGGCGTGGGTGCCGAATAGCAGGCCTGCGGTGATACCGATTGCGGCGAGTTTCATTTCATCTCCTTGATTAATGAGGGGGTAAGATTTTTGTCCGCGGCTATGTTAATCGCCTTGCGCGCCTTTGCATAGAGCAATCAGCGCCTCGGGCGTGGTCACGGCTGGTAGACAAGTAACGCCGTGGCATACCCAAGCGTTGACCTGGGGTGTTTCGGGCTTGGCGAGCGAGGCCGGCAGGCCCGTTGTGGCGTTGGGGAGGTATAAGGTCACGGCGTGCGGCAGATAGATCGAGGCCAGTGCCGCGCGCCATGGCGCGAGCGCCGGCGCCGGGCCGCGTATGACCGCGATATCGGGCGGGGACAGATTCTCTTTTAGGCCGATGAGCAGCGTCGTGTAGCCGGAAGGTTGGTTGGAGATGGCGGGATAAAACAAAGTGAGCGCACGCTGTGCCGCATCGAGGTAGCGCGTCTCGCCCAGCATATGTCCTAGGCGCTGCAAAGCGCACACGGCAACACCATTGCCGGAGGGCGTGGCTTGATCCGGCCCGGGCTTGGGGCGGTGGATCAATTGCTCATGGTCATGGCTAGTGAAATAGAAGCCGCCTTGTGCCGGGTCCTCAAACTGCGCCAACAGCCGCTCGGCCAAGTCCTGCGCGAAGGCCAAATCTTGCGCGCGAAATTCGGTTTGCAGGAGTTCGAGCAAGGCATCGAGCAAGAATGCATAGTCGTCCAAGTAAGCGTTGAGCTTGGCTTGACCGTCTTTATAGCTCGCCAATAGCCGCTCGTTTTGCCACAGCCGGTCGTGAATGAAATCCACCGCTTGCTGCGCCAGTTGGGCCCATTCGGGTTTATCGAAGGCGCGCGCGGCGCGGGCCAGTCCCTTGATCATCAGGGCGTTCCAGCTCGTCAATACTTTATCGTCGCGCCCGGGGCGCACGCGGTTTTCACGCGCGGAAAATAGTTTGGCACGTGCCGACGTGAGCGCTTGCTGTGCAGATTCAATAGATATAGAAAGGCTATCCGCAACGGTCTCAAGCGGCTTGGCGATGACGAAGTGCCAGTGCTTGGCCTCGAAATTGGGCGGGCCGTCCAGCCCATAATGCGGGGCAAGCACCGCGTATTCTTCCGGTGTCAGCAAGGCTTGCGCCGCTTCCGGCGTCCAGACGTAGAACTTGCCCTCTTCGTGTTCCGAGTCGGCATCCAGCGCCGAATAGAACCCGCCGGCCGCATCCCGCATTTCGCGCACCAGCCAGCCCACCGTCTCTTCGCACACCTGCCGCAAGCGCGGGGCGCCGGTCAGGGCATAGGCGTCGGCGTAAAGTCCCAGCAAGGGGCCGTTGTCGTACAGCATTTTCTCGAAATGCGGGATCGCCCAGCGGGCATCCACCGAATAACGGCAAAAGCCGCCGCCGAGCTGATCGTAAATGCCGCCTTGCTGCATTTTCTCCAGCGTGAACAAAGCCATTTCACCCACGCGCACCATGCCCCCGGCCGTGGCGTAACGCAGACAAAAATCGAGTTCGGTGGGGCGGGGAAATTTCGGCTCTTTGCCAAAACCGCCCCACACCGGGTCGAAGCCGGCGGCTAGCTCACGTGCCGCATTATCCAGAGGTGCAAGCGCTAACTGCGTGCCATGGCCATTGTTGGAAGGCATGGTCGCATCGAACGCGGCAAGCATTTGGGCGTTCTGTTCGCTAATCTCGTTTTTGTGGCTGGTATAAAATGCTGCTATCCGCGGCAATAAATCGAGAAAGCCCGGCATCTGATAGCGCGGCTGCTTAGGAAAATAAGTGCCGCTAAAAAACGGAATTTGTTGCGGTGTGAGGAACATCGTCAGCGGCCAACCGCCGCCGCGCTGCGCCAGCATTTGATGCGCGAGCTGGTAAATCTGGTCCAAGTCCGGCCGTTCTTCGCGATCGACTTTGATATTGATGAAATGCGTATTCATGGCTTGCGCGACTTCCGCATCCTCGAACGATTCGTGCGCCATGACGTGGCACCAATGGCAAGACGAGTAGCCGATGGAAAGCAGGATAGGCTTGTCTTGGCGGCGTGCCGAGGTGAGCGCTTCCTCCCCCCAAGGGTACCAATCCACGGGGTTGTCTGCGTGTTGCAGGAGGTAGGGACTGGTCTCTTGGGCGAGGCGGTTAGGCATGGGGTGCCAGCCTTATTCTTTTTTATTCTTTGATTAAATCGCGAATAAGCTGCTCGATCTCCGGATGATCGAACTCGCGTCCTCCTATAACGCGATAAACTACCCGGCCGCGTTTATCGACGAGAAAACTGGAGGGTAGGCCTTGCACCTTCCACGCACGCGAAGCCGCTGCTTTCGAATCGAGCAATATAGCGAAGGTGGGTTGCGGGTCGAGTTGTCCGGTAAAGGCGAACACCGTGTCGTAATCTTCCTGTTGATCGGCGGCTAAAATAACAAACGCTTCGCCCTTCAGTTTTTGATGCAGCCGCTCCAGCGAAGGCATTTCGCGCCGGCAGGGCGGACACCAAGTAGCCCAGAAATTGACCAGAATTACCTTGCCGCGGTAGTCCGACAGGGTATAGGTTTTACCGTCCAAGTCCTTGAGCGAGAAATTTTTGGCCGGCCACGGCTTAGGTAGCCGCGCCATATGGTGGCTGAGGGGGGGGTAAGACCGATTGCGCCAAGGCAGGCGCTGCCATAAAGCAAGCGGCAAGCAATAGCGCGCTCCAAGGTTTTTTAAGGTGCATGCGGCGCATCGGCGGTGCAGACGAGCTTAGGCAGTTTGCCGGTAAAAGTTTTTCCATGTTGTTCCCAGCTATAGATCAGATCGAAATGGCTTCCATGCGGTAGCTTGACGGTGGTGAAACCCTGCGCCCAGTCACCCACATCAAACGTTATTTTGTCGGGCAGAATGGAGAAGCCGAAATCCACCCCCGTTTTTTCCCATTGCGCCACCCATTCGCTTTTGGTGCGCAAGCGCCGGCGCGCGCCGTCTGGCGTCACGGCCCGCCAATCCGCTACTCGATAGGACAACGGGGAATCTGATTCGTTACGCGCCACCGTGCCGAAGACGCAATAGCTCGCCATTTTCTCGACCATGGCCGGGGGCAGATTGCGCGCGGCATAAACTGCGCGCACAAAATCCGGAGAAAGCTGGATCAGCTCCAGGCTGAAACCGCGATCGACGATTTTCCAGGAATACAGGCCGGAGTTCGGGTCTTGCATGGTCGTCACATCGGCAGCCCAGCTTCGGCCCAGGGTCAAGACAAACAAGATAAGTATGGCGCGCAGCATGAGGGCTATTTCCGCTTTAGTTGCGATACGTCGCGCACCGCGCCCGTGGCGGCGCTGGTGGTCATCGCCGCATACGCTTCCAGGGCTTGCGACACGATGCGATTGCGCGCCACGGGTTGCCAAGCGTGCTTACCCTTGGCTTCCATCGCGCTGCGGCGCTTAGCGAGTTCCGCATCGCCGACCTTCAAATGGATCGAGCGATTGGGGATGTCGATTTCGATGGTGTCGCCCTCTTCCACCAAGCCGATATCGCCGCCTTGTGCCGCCTCGGGCGAGACGTGGCCGATGGAAAGCCCCGAAGTGCCGCCGGAGAAACGGCCGTCTGTGACCAGCGCGCAAACTTTGCCCAGGCCTTTCGATTTCAGATACGAAGTCGGATAGAGCATTTCCTGCATGCCGGGGCCGCCTTTCGGCCCTTCGTAGCGGATCACGACCACGTCGCCGGGTAAAATCTTGTCGGCGAGAATAGCTTCCACCGCATCGTCCTGGCTTTCGAACACGCGCGCGCGTCCTTCAAATTTTAGAATGCTGGCATCCACGCCCGCGGTCTTCACGATGCAGCCGTCTTGCGCTAAGTTGCCGTGCAGCACGGCGAGGCCGCCGTCTTGCGAATACGCATGCGCTTTGTCGCGGATGCAACCCTTGGCACGATCGAGATCGAGCGCGTCGTAGCGCTTGGACTGGCTAAACGCTTCTTGCGTCGGCACATTGCCGGGCGCGGCGCGGAAAAATTCGATTACTTTCGGGTCTTGGGTGCGCATCACATCCCAGCGTTCCAGCGCTTCACCCATGTTCGGCGCGTGGACCACATGCACATCGCGATGGATGAGGCCGGCGCGATCCAGTTCGCCCAAAATCGCCATCACGCCGCCCGCGCGGTGCACGTCTTCCATGTGGAAGTCCTGCGAGGCGGGCGCGAGCTTGGAGAGGTTAGGCACTTTGCGCGACATGCGATCGATGTCTTGCATGGTGAAATCCACGCCGCCCTCATGCGCCGCCGCCAGCAAGTGCAACACAGTGTTGGTCGACCCGCCCATCGCGATGTCGAGCGCGATGGCGTTTTCAAAGGCTTTGAAATTGGCGATGCTGCGCGGCAGCACCGAGGTGTCGTCGCGCTCGTAATAAGAACGCGCCAGGGCGACCACTAAGCGCCCGGCTTCGAGGAATAAGCGCTTGCGATCGGCGTGGGTGGCGAGCGTCGAGCCATTGCCGGGCAACGATAAACCCAGCGCTTCGGTCAGGCAATTCATCGAATTCGCGGTGAACATACCGGAGCACGAACCGCAAGTGGGGCAAGCGCTACGCTCCATTTCCATCACATCGCTGTCGGAGTTTTTGCTGTCGGCGGCGGAGACCATGGCATCCACCAAATCCAGATGCACGACCTTGCCTTGGATCACGGCCTTGCCCGCTTCCATCGGCCCGCCGGAAACGAACACGGTGGGGATGTTCAAACGCATAGCCGCCATCAGCATGCCAGGGGTGATTTTGTCGCAATTGGAAATGCACACCAGCGCATCGGCGCAATGCGCGTTGACCATGTATTCCACGCTGTCCGCGATCAGCTCGCGCGAGGGCAGCGAATACAACATGCCGCCGTGGCCCATGGCGATGCCATCGTCCACCGCGATGGTGTTGAATTCTTTCGCCACGCCGCCGGCTTTTTCGATTTCGCGCGCGACCAGTTGCCCCATGTCTTTCAAATGCACATGACCGGGCACGAATTGCGTGAACGAATTCGCGATCGCGATAATGGGCTTGTTGAAATCGTCGTTTTTCATCCCGGTGGCGCGCCATAGCGCGCGCGCGCCGGCCATATTGCGGCCGCGGGTGGTAGTCCAGGAACGGTAATCGGGCATGCTCGACCTCGGTCAAAAAAAGCCGCAGGCGCGGCAAGGAATGGAGAACAAGTATAATGGCGCTATTTTAACCGATTCTGGCGCCTATCCCATGCTTGTTCATCCCGGATTTAACCCTATTGCGATAAAGCTCGGCCCGCTCGCGGTACGCTGGTATGGGCTCATGTATTTGTTGGCCTTTATCGGCGTCATCCTGCTTGGCCGGTACCGCATCAAAACCCAGCCCAATTCCGGCTGGACCGCGCAAATGCTGGACGACATCCTGTTCTTCGGGGTGCTGGGCGTGGTGCTGGGCGGGCGGCTGGGCTATGTATTATTTTACAAACCCGAGTTTTACCTAGCGCATCCACTGGAAATTTTTTATGTGTGGGAAGGCGGCATGTCGTTCCACGGCGGGTTTCTCGGGGTGCTGGTCGCCATGTGGCTGTATGCGCGCAGAATCGGCATCTCGTGGCTGATGATCACCGACTTTATTGCGCCGCTCACCCCTTTGGGCTTGGGTTTTGGGCGCATCGGCAACTTCATCAACGGGGAATTGTGGGGGCGCCCCACCAATCTGCCATGGGCGATGGTGTTCCCGACCACGGATCCCACCCTCACGCCGCGCCATCCCTCGCAACTCTACGAATTCGGGTTGGAGGGTGTGGCGCTGTTTATTATCTTGTGGTGGTTTTCCAGCCGGCCGCGGCCACGCGGCGCGGTATCGGCGCTGTTCCTCATCGGCTACGGCACGTTCCGCTTTTTAGTCGAATTCACGCGCGCACCGGATGATTTTCTGGGCTTGCTCGCACTCCATCTCAGCATGGGGCAGTGGCTGAGCCTGCCGATGATCCTCGCCGGCATCCTCATGTTGCTGTGGGTATATCGAACCGAGCGCCGCAAGTAGGGCCGGCATATTGCCGGCCCGATGGGCGCCCTAGCCCGTGCCTACGGCCGGATGTAAGCGTAGCCCTGGGATTGTTTTTTGGCTAATTCCACCACGCCGGCTTTTGCATAACCCAAGTTGGGAAGCATGTCGTCGCGCGTTAATTTTTGCTTCGCCATGGTGTTTTCGCAAGCCACGACCTTGACGCCATCGTCCATCGCTTCCTGCACGCGACCGCCGACGGCGGAATCGAGTTGCAGCATGGGAAGCCCGGGCCCATAGGCGACGATCTCGATATCCACGTTTTTCTTGCCTAAATCTTCCTGCACATTTTTTGCGTTGTTGAGCGCCAAATTCCATTTTTTCGGGTCATTGTCGCTTACCTGAAAAATCACTTTTTGCTTGTGGTGCGCTTTTTTTACCTGGACCGCCTTGACGCCGTCGGCGGCGCTACTCGCGGCGGGAAGGGTGGCGAGCGCTAAAGCAGTCGCTGCCAGCATGCTGTAAATCGAGAGTTTGCGGGGTTTCATTATGTAGTCTCCGTCCAATTGAAGTTAAGAAAACGTTGTCATGCACAAATTGGAGCCGATTTTTTCGACCGGCCCTGCATGTATGACTGAAATCCCCCGAGGATTATTCCCGTGCGCCACGATAAGCGCGGCACGCGCGATTTACGCCCCGCCCTATTCCCGAGTAAAATGCGGGCCTGATGGGGCGGTAGCTCAGCTGGGAGAGCGCTGCGTTCGCAATGCAGAGGTCGGGAGTTCGATCCTCCTCCGCTCCACCATTTCATAAAGGGCAGACGTGGCTCCGGCCTTTTCTTTCCTTGCGGCGGCGCTCCAGCATGAGCGAGATGCAAACCAAACCGCTTCGAGGCCGCTCGTGGCAAAAGCCGGCGAATAAACGACCGAATAACAAAACTTGATGCACTCGAAAAAGCCCTGCCTTACATCGCGTTATTGTTATCCCGCCTGCGGATAAGCGAGTAAGCAATGGCAAGCGCCACCACCGCTGCCGCCAGCGCCAGGATC
>DAIAMA010000249.1 GCA_027438535.1 bacterium | reverse complement strand
CGCGAAAATTTCCGGCATGCCGGCGGCGGCCCTGCCGTGAAAACCGTGGTGACGGAGTTCGAACGGCCACTGCCGGATTTGGGCAAACTGCCGCTCGTCGAGTTCGAGCCCGGTAAAGAAAACAAAATCCCGACCAGCGCTTTCGGCGAGATCGCCGCGGCGGTGGGCCAGCGCGATCCGAGTTTTATCGTTACCAATGCCGACGGCAATGAAGCTTCGGCCATGGCCAATATCAATAAGGCGCTCACCATTCGCCACCCGACCGAAGATGGACTGTATTTCCAAGGCCCGCGCGGCCAGGTATACGAGCCTTTGAACGAGGATGCGTGCGCCGGTCTCGCGGCGGGGGTGGCGCTGTTCGGCGGCCGTTCGCTGTGGGCGTCTTACGAATCGTTCGCCATCAATGGCCTGCCGATTTGGCAGACGGTGACGCAAGCCATGGCCGAGTTGCGCCACAAGACGCCTTGTGCGATTACGATTTTCACCGCCGGCGCATTGGAGCAGGGACGCAACGGCTGGACGCACCAGCGCCCCGAAATCGAAGCTTATTTCGCGGCCATGATGCGTAACGGCAACGTTTATCCCTTGTTTCCGGTGGATGCCAATATGATCCAGGCGGCCTATGATTGGGCGCTCAAGCAATCCAATAAAGGCATCGTGATTACCGCCTCGAAAAGTCCGCTTCCAGTGCGCACCACGCTCGCGCAAAGCCGCACCGCGATCGAAGAAGGCGCGGTCGTATTGCATGAATCCGCCGCTATATCCGGGGGCAGTTGCCGCGTGGTGTTCGCGGTGACCGGAGACATGGTGCTGCTGCCGGTGTTCGAGGCGGCCAAACAGTTGGAGGCGAGGGGGATCGCCGCGCGCATCGTAGCGATTGTGAATCCGCGCCGCTTATATCGCCCGACGGATGTGGCATGGGAAAGTTGTTCGGAGGCGGATGGAAAGTTCATGTCGCGCGAACAATTCGATAAGCTGTTCCACGGCGACGTGCTGCTCGGCGTCAGCGGCGGTCCCGGCGCGATGCTGGAACCGCTGATGCTGCGCAGCGCCGTGCCCACGCGCGATGTATTCTGCTGGAAACGCGGCGAAACCACGGCCAGCCCGAATCAGCTGTTCGATTTCAATGCCATGAATGCGCAGGCGATGGCGAATCGGGTGGTGGAATTATTGGGTACTTAAAGCTGCACCACGGAGGACGCGGAGTTTTGACGATCAGTCCTCTGTGTACTCCGTGGTGAAAGGATTTCACTTTGCAACCAAAAATCATTGTTCTCGACGACGATCCCACCGGCTCACAAACAGTGCATGGCTGTTTGCTGCTCACGCGCTGGGATGTGCAGACCTTGAAACTCGGCTTGGACGACGCTTCGCCCTTGATGTTCGTGCTGACCAATACGCGCGGCATGGGTGCCGATCAGGCAGCGGGGCTTACGCGCGAGGTTTGCCGCAATTTGAAACAAGCGCTGGCCGGTTTTGATCGGCCGGTGCTGTATGTCTCTCGTTCCGATTCCACTCTGCGCGGTCATTACCCGGTGGAGACGGATGCGATGGCCGAGGAACTCGGGCCGTTCGATGCGCATTTCCTGATCCCGGCTTTCTTCGAGGGCGGGCGCGTCACGGTGCACAGCACGCATTACCTGCGCACGGGCGGCAAGGTGGTGCCAGTGCATGAAACCGAATTCGCGCGCGATTCGGTGTTCGGCTATCGCCACAGCTATCTGCCTAAGTATGTCGAGGAAAAAACGCGGGGACGGATTCATGCCGACGAGGTGGTGCGTTTCCCGCTGGAGGAAGTGCGGACCGGTAGCTTCGATAAATTGATGAATCTGACCGATAATGCTTGCTGCGTCGTGGATGCCGAGACACAGGACGATTTGAACCGTTTTGCCGACGAATTACTCGCCGCCACCGAGCACGGCAAGCGCTTTCTATTCCGCAGCGCCGCGAGCCTGCTCACGGCCTTGGCTAAACTGCCGCCGCAGCCGGTGCCGGCGGAGCGCATGCGCGAATATGTGAAGGCGGGACGCCCCGGCGTGGTCGTGGTCGGCTCCCATGTGCAAAAAACCACGGAACAAGTGACGGAATTGCTCAAACAGCCGGGCATCGCGCCGGTGGAAGTGGATGTGAATTTGCTGCCGGAAAAGATTTCCGAGTTGCTGGAGAAAGTTATCGGGCAAGTGGAAACAGCCCATGCCCAAGGGCTGACCCCGGTGGTGTTCACCTCGCGCGTGGAACGCCTGTTCGCGGACCGCCAAACCCGTTTGCGTTTCGGCGAGCAGGTGTCGGGGTTTCTGATGAGCGTGGTGCATGCCTTGCCGCGCACCATCGGCTTCATCATCAGCAAGGGCGGCATCACGTCCAACGATATGCTGTCTTTGGGCTTGGCGATTCCCGCCGCGCGCAGTGTCGGGCAGATTCATGCCGGGTGCTCGGTG
>DAIAMA010000248.1 GCA_027438535.1 bacterium | reverse complement strand
CGGCGCGCATTATCTGCCGGTGCCGATCCAGGATTTGCGCTGGCTAGACCGGCATGTCGCGCGCGCCGAAGTGCTCAAGGATGGCGGCGACGATCCGGACAACACGCACGGCGCGACGATCTTTGCCGAGGTGCGCCGGAACAATGCCGGGCAAATTCGCTTCTTCGCCGGAGGCGGGGTCGGTACCGCGACGCAGCCTGGTTTGCGGGTGCCGGTGGGAGAGCCGGCGATCAACCCGGTGCCGCGCCGGATGATGCGCCAAGCCGTCGCCGAGGTGCTGGGAGAAGATCGGGATGAAGGTTTCGATTTGATTATCGGTTGCGAAAACGGCGAGGCCATTGCCAGAAAAACGTTTAACCCGCGACTTGGCATCCGCGGTGGCATTTCCATTCTCGGCACCTCGGGGATAGTCGAGCCCATGTCGCTGGCCTCCTGGATTGCCTCGATCGAAGTGTATGTGCGCGTGGCATTGGGCGATGGCGCACGGAGCGTGGCTTATCTGCCGGGTAAAATCGGCCGCGGCTATGCCAAAACGATGCTGGGCTTGCCGGAGAAACGGGTGGTGCAGATCGCCAATTTTCTAGGCGATGCGCTGGACTTCATGCAGCGGGCGCTGGACGAAGAACAGCGCCAACTGGATGCCTTGTGGCTGCTGGGGCATCCGGGCAAGCTGGCCAAAGTGCTGGACGGGGTGTGGGACACGCACTCCAGCAAGAGCGGCATGGCGATGGGCGGCGTGGCGCGGGTGGCGGCGGAACGCGGATTCGATCCGCGCGTGGTGCGAGAAATAGCGCAGGCAAATACAGTGGAAGCGGCAATGGAACGATTGAAGCGTGAAACCGGCGCACAAGCGCTGTGGATGGAAATCGAGCGGCGCATCGCCGCGCGGGTGCATGAACGCGTGCCTATGGTTAGGCAGGTCGAAGTGCGCTTGTTCGATCTGAGCGGCAATGTCTTGGGAGCGCCATGAGCGGGCCAGATAGGAGCGAGCTGGGCATGTTCTGGGGCATAGGCGTTGGGCCGGGGCCAGCGGGCTATATCCCGCTGGCGGCGCTGGATGCATTGCGGCAGGCCGATCTGGTGTTCGCGCCGCGCGCGCGCGGCGCGGAAACCTCGGTTGCCTTGCAATGCCTAGCGGGCATCGAGATCACCGCGCAGCGGCTGCGCGAAATCGAATTCAATATGGACCCGGATCGCACAGTGCTGCGCGAGCACTACGCAGCGCTGGCCGAGACGATTGCCGTCGAGTTGCGCGCCGGGCGCAGCGTGGCGTATCTCACCATCGGCGATACGCTCACGTACTCCACCTACGGTTATATCCTGGCGGCATTGCGCGAGCTTTTGCCCGCATTGCGCGAGCGCACCTTCCCCGGCATCACCAGCTACACCGCGGCGGCGGCGGCAATGGGCTGGCCGCTGGGCGAAGGCAAGGAACGCACTCTGATCCTGCCGTGCCCGGAAGATGCGGCCGCATTGCGGCGCGATATCGAAAGCCACGACATCGTGGTGCTGATGAAGATCGGCGCGCGCCTACCCTGGGTGCTCGATTTGCTGCGTGAAATGGGCATCGCCGGACACTGCGCTTTTGCCCGGCGCATCGGCTTGCCGGAGGAAATGCTGGCCGCCGATGCGGGAAGCTTGAATGCCACCGAGGCGATGGGTTATCTCGCCACACTGTTGATACGCAAGACACCGAGAGAGAAAAGACACATATGAAAGTTTATTTCATCGGCGCCGGCCCCGGCGCTCCCGATCTGATTACGCTGCGCGGGGCAAATATACTTGGGCGCGCGCGCATGGTGCTGTATGCCGGCTCGCTGGTGCCGCTGGGCATGCTGCAACATTGCCACGATGCCGAATTGATCGATACTTCAAAACTCGATCTCGATCAGCAGGAGGCCTGTTATCTGCGTGCCCAGGCGGCGGGCTGCGACGTGGCGCGTCTGCACTCCGGCGACCCGGCGATTTACGGCGCGACGGCCGAGCAAATGCGGCGGCTCGATGCCTTGGGCATCGAGTACGAGATCGTGCCGGGCGTGTCGTCATTCACCGCCGCCGCGGCTGCGATTCAGACCGAACTGACCAAGCCGGCGGTCTCGCAAACCGTGATTCTGACCCGTGTTTCCGGCCGCGCCTCGGCGGTGCCGGAAGCGGAATCGATTGCGCGGCTGGCCGAACATCGCGCGACCCTGTGTATTTTTCTGTCGGGCCCGCATCTGAAAAAAATCGTCGCCGACTTGCGCTTGCATTACCCGGACGACACGCCGCTGGCCCTGGTCTATCGCGTGACCTGGCCCGATCAGCGCACCTATCAAGGCACCTTGGGCAAGGTGCTCAAGGAGACCAAGCGCCGCGATTGGAATCTCACCACCATGCTGCTGGTGGGCGCGGCGCTGGGGCGGGATTTGCAGACGGAGTCCAGCCTGTATTCCAAAGATTTCACGCATATTTTCCGCGTGGCGAAGAAAAAGAAACCGAAAGCGGCAAAGTGAGCGA
>DAIAMA010000247.1 GCA_027438535.1 bacterium | reverse complement strand
CGGCAATATCGCGGCGCCATTTTTATTTTTCCCGGACGCGGAATTACAAATGCATAGGAGCGCGTGGGAGATTAGTGGCGCGGCGGAAGGATGCCGAAGTAAAATCCGGCCATCAACAACAGAAACAAAATGAGCGACAAGGAAATGCGTATCGTCAGCGCTTTCACGGTACGCTCGGATTGTCCCTTGTCCTTGACGAGGAAAATGAGCGCGGACGCCAGGCTACCCAGGATGATGAGCAGAAAAGCGATCACGATAATGCGGTACACGATAAGCGACATGGCGGTTCCTTGCGGGGCGATTCGGCGCAGTGTAGCGGAAAGCGGCATGTCACGCCATGCGCGCCGTGGCTGAGCGCCGCCGCCCGTTTTGGCTGCCCACGGTCGCGGCGCTGGCGGTGGTCGCGCTCACTGCTTCCGCCGGCGTGTGGCAGACGCATCGCGCGCAATATAAACGCGCTTTGCAAGCGCGCTACGATGCGCAAGCCAAGGCGCCGCCGGTCGCATTGCCGGGCACCCCGTTCGATCCCGAGACGTATCTTTACCGGCGCGTCAGCGTCACGGGCCGTTTCGATCCGGCGCATGAAATTCTGCTGGATAACCGGATTTTGGATGGCAAGCCCGGCTATCAAGTGGTGACGCCGCTCAAATTAGAACAGGGCGCGGCATATGTATTGGTCGATCGCGGTTGGGTGATGCGCAACTTGGATCGCACGCTATTGCCGGAGATCAAAACCCCGCTGGGAGTGGTGACGATCGAAGGTATCGCGGTTCCGCCCAGCGGGAAATATCTGGAGCTCTCGTCTAATACGGTCGAGGGCAAAGTGTGGGAGAACCTGCACTTCAAGCGTATGCAGGCGCTATTGCCGCAACGGCTGCAACCCCTGATGGTGATGCAGTTGAACGACAACGGCGATGGCTTGATACGGCGCTGGACGCGCCCCGATGTCGGCATCGAAATGCACCTCGGCTATGCCTTCCAATGGTTCGCGCTCGCGGGGGTAACGATAGTGATTTATGGAGTGCTTTATGCACCGGCGCGGCGCGATATGCGGCCACCAGCGGCTTGTTGTTGTCGAAACGCGCGGCAAGAATAATCAGCACATCCACTTCGTCGCGCCGCACGAGGTCGGCGATTTGCTCGTCGCTCATGCCCTGCACGGACTGATAGCGATCGGCGATCTGCTGAAAGCGCTCGGTCAGCCCGTCCGCCACGTGTACCGCGCCATAGAGATACAACTCGAAGTGGCTGCGGTCGTGCCCTTCCAACACCGGCCAAATGTTGCGCCCTACCGGGTGCATGCGAAAATCGGACGAAATATAGCCCAGGCGGATTTTTTTGTTCGGGTCTTTGCGCTGGCTAAATAGCGCTTGCGCGCTGGGCGCGCCAAACGAAAACGGCGTTCGCGGCGGCAGCGGTGCCTCGCGATACACATAGAGATCGAACAGCATCATGCAGCGCTTGGCTTCTTCATGCCGCGGGCTCATGGCGATCAATTGCGTGAGGTAACGCATCGCTTCCGGCGCATCGCCCACGGTCCACAACAATTTTGCCATATTGAGATACGGCGCCTCGTAGCGCGGCTTGAGCTGCATTGCGCGCTGAAAAGCGAGGAACGATTCCTGCACGATGCCCAATTGCATCAAGTTCGCGCCCATATTGTTATAGGCTTCGGCGAAATCGGGTTTCAATTTTACCGCCAGCCGTGCCAACTCGACCGCGGCCTCGTGATTCTGCAAATCGCCCATGACCGCCGCTTTGTTGCTCAAGGCTTCGGGGTATTCGGGCTGCTGAGCCAACGCTTGATCGTAATACGGCACCGCCTCCTCGAGCCGCCCCGATTCCGCCAATGCGTTTGCTTTGTTGAAGATCGCCAAGAAAAATCCCGGCTTGAGCATCAGTGCCCGGTCGAAACAGGACAGCGCTTCGGAAAAATGCCGGTGATGCCGCAAGAGGTTGCCTTGATTGACCAAGGCCTCGGGATAATCCGGCTTGAGCGCGAGCGCCTTTTCAATCAACGGCGCGGCTTCTTCGGTGCGCCCAAGCTGAAACAAGGTGGAGCCGAGATTGTTGTAACCCTCGGCATACTCCGGTGCGATCGTCAGCATTTTCCGGTAATACGGAATCGCCTCCTCATACCGCCCGGCAAGATGGCAGGCATTACCGGCATTGAGCGGTGCGAAGACGTTGCGTGGATCGAGTTTCATCGCGCGCGCGTATGCCGTCAGCGCCGCATCGAGCTGCCCCGCATCCGCCAATGCGAGTCCCAGCTCATGATGGGCCTCGGCGTTTTGCGGTTCGAGCTTAGTGGCCTTTTTTAGTGCTTGGATTGCCGCGTCCACGCGCTTCGCTTGGCGGCAAGCTTGACCGAGATGGATATAAAAATGAACATTGCGATTGTTCTTTTTGAGCGCGCGCTGGATCAAATCGATCGCATCCGCATGCTGGCCGCGCTGATGCGCAATCACGCCCAGCAAGTGCAAGGCATCGGGGTGCT
>DAIAMA010000246.1 GCA_027438535.1 bacterium | reverse complement strand
GATCTTGCGTCTCTATCTTATCCAATTCGTACTGCTGGGCTTGATAGGCGGCGTGGCCGGCAGTCTCGCCGGCTATGGCGGCCAAGCCGTGCTCGCCGCATTGCTGCGCGACCGCATCGTGAGCGATTTACCCGCGCCGAGCCTGTGGCCGATGGCGGAGGGCTTAAGCATCGGCTTGTTATTGCTGCTGGCGTTCGTGTTGCCGCCGCTGATGCAGTTGCGGCGCGTGCCGACGTTGCGCGTACTGCGGCGTGAATTGGGCTTGCCGCGGCAAGGGAGTGTGGTGGGTTATATGCTGGGCGCGGCGCTGGTGGCGGCTATGCTGATCTATCGCGCGGGTGAAGTTAAACTCGGCTTGTACGTGCTGGCGGGGCTGCTGGGTGTGGTACTGGGCGGCTTGATCCTCGGCGCATGCCTGCTGTATGGGCTCGGATTATTGCGCCGCCGCGCGCGCGGCGTGTGGTTTTATGGTTTGGCCAATCTCGGACGGCGGCGCGCGGCGAGCCTCGCGCAAATATTGGGCTTCGCGCTTGGTTTGATGGCCTTGCTGCTGCTGACGCTGGTACGCGGCGATTTGCTGGCGAGCTGGCAATCGTCCTTGCCGCCGGATGCGCCGAATCGTTTCGTCATTAACATTCAGCCCGATCAATTGCCGCGGCTGCAAGAATTTTTCCGCACCGAAAATTTGACTACCCCCACATTTTATCCAATGGTGCGCGGGCGCTTGGTGGCGATCAATGCGCGCCCGGTGCGTGCGCAAGACTATACCGAGGAGCGTGCGCGGCGCCTGGTGGAGCGCGAGTTCAATTTATCGTGGGCAGAGCAGCCGCGCAGCGATAATCCGTTGACTGCCGGGCATTGGTGGCGCGCAACGGATGCGCCGGATCAATTTTCGGTGGAACAGGGCTTGGCGCAGATACTGGGGATCAAGCTCGGCGATCGTTTGACTTACGATATCGCCGGGGTGCCGGTTTCGGGCCGGGTGACCAGCTTGCGTAAAGTCGAGTGGGATTCGATGCGGGTGAATTTCTTCGTGATTGCGCCGCCGGCGCTATTGCAGGCGCAGCCGGCAAGCTACATCACCAGTTTTCATTTGCCGGCCGGCCATGCGGCGACGCTGAATCGGCTGATACGGGAATTTCCCAATTTCACCGTGATCGATGTCGCGGCGATCATGGAAGAGGTGCGCGCCATCATGGCGCGCGTGTCCGATGCGGTGAGTTTCGTATTCTTGTTTACCTTGTTAGCGGGGCTGGTGGTGCTGTATGCCGCGGTGCTGGCGACGCGCGATGAGCGCTTATATGAAGCGGCGGTGATGCGCGCCTTGGGCGCGCGTTCGCGGCAACTCGCCGCGGCGCAATGGATCGAGTTCGCTGCACTGGGTATGATTTCCGGTCTCCTCGCGGCTACCGGTGCGAGTGCGACGGCTTTTGTGCTGGCGCAGCAGGTGCTGCATCTGCCGTTTGTATTTAATCCTTGGGTATGGGGCATCGGCGTATCGGGCGGGGCTGTTGGCATTACCGCCGCCGGCTTGATGGCAACGCGTAAGGTGTTGCGCACGCCGCCGCTGAATGTACTGCGCTTGCTGTCTTAAGCCCCGTGGATTCGCCGGGCAGGTTAACAAATAATTCACCCCCGCCGATTTTACTCAACGGCATACTATATAAATGTATGCCCCCGTACTTGGCTACGGTTGAGTATTTAAAGTTTCCTCAAACGACGCCGATCAATAAGCGTGAGTCCGTACGTGTTTTAGTCACTGCGGATTCGACATCTATACGGGCAAACCCATCGAAAGATGGGGACGCAAAGTTACCGGTCTAAGGGGCAGTGCCCTAGGATAGCGGGATTGCAGGATGTCTTGTGTGCGCTCATGCGCGCGCCTAAGCCGTCCCGAATATCGCCTTCCCCCCGATGCCGGAGTAAAACCGCTTGTGGTACTTAGGCCCAAGCGCTGGGTAGGAGAAGAGCATGAGCGACGATGA
Organism: bacterium; assembly: GCA_027438535.1. Taxonomy (GTDB): domain Bacteria; phylum Pseudomonadota; class Gammaproteobacteria; order Burkholderiales; family Thiobacteraceae; genus RBG-16-58-11. Next base: position 519 of record DAIAMA010000246.1, on the reverse strand, counting down.
ACACCGCAACCTTCTGAACGCGTTGGCGCAATCCAGCCAAGGCCCGAGCCCGGCCGATAATCGCATCATCGAATGCTGCCGCGATATCGCGACAGGCAGTTTGTCCGGTGCCCTGAAAGGCATGCTGGATCGGCTACAGGATGAATTCTTCGCGCTGGCTGAGAAGGCGGTGCAACTCGATACCCAGCACTTGTATCTCGAAGCGATGACTATCGCGCGCGATAAGCGAACCACGATAGAGCAAGGCTTTCGCCACCATTTCGCTCGTGGCTTCGATGCGGCGGTACGCGGCAAATCGGAGCAGCAGCAAAACGCGAATTTCGACGAAGAGGGTGAATTCGACCTGGTGGACACCGATGCGCTAGAGGAGTCGATCGCTATTCAGGAAATGACGGCCAAGCTGAAAGGCAATTGCCGCGACGAGTTGTTCGCGCTGGATAAACGCACTGCCGATACGGAATGCCGCTTCCAATTTATCCTGCGGCATCGTCGCGGCGCGTTTGCCCTGCCGGTCGGTGA
>DAIAMA010000245.1 GCA_027438535.1 bacterium | reverse complement strand
AATCGACCCTGATCAATATTCTCGCGGGATTGGTACGATCTTCAGACGGCAGCGCAAAGATTCTGGGGTATGACGTGCGCGAGGATTACCGCGCCGCGCGCCGCAGTCTAGGCATGGTGCCGCAGGAGTTGGTATACGACCCTTTTTTCACCGTGCGCGAAACGCTGGAAATTCAATCCAGCTACTTTGGCATGCGCAAGAATGGCGCGTGGATCGATACGCTGTTGGAAGGCTTGGACCTCGCTTCCAAGTCCAATATCAACTCGCGCATGCTGTCCGGCGGCATGAAGCGACGGCTGCTGGTGGCCCAATCGCTAGTGCATAAACCGCCGGTGATTGTGCTGGACGAGCCGACCGCCGGCGTCGATGTCGAATTGCGCCAAAGCTTATGGCAATTCATACGCCAATTGAATCGCGAAGGCCATACCATCTTGCTCACCACGCATTACCTGGAAGAAGCGGAAATGCTCTGCGAGCGCATCGCCATGCTGAAGCAAGGGCGCATCGTCGCGCTGGATACCAAGCACAATCTGCTCAACCGTTTAACCGATAAATTTCTGCGGGTAAAGCTGCAAAGCGGCGCCTTGCCCGCCGCCATCCAAGCGCAGGCGCGTATCTCCGATAGCGGCGGATTTATCTTGCCGCTGCATGATTACACCGAGCTGGAAGCCATGCTGCAAGCTATTCGCGAAGCGGGCGGGGTGATCGAAGAAATGGAATTGGTGAAGCCCGATTTGGAAGAAGTGTTTGTCCAAGTCATGCATCAACACTAACTATGACCATTTTCTACGCCCTGTTCTACAAAGAGTTGCTGCGCTTCTACAAGGTGCTGTTGCAAACGGTGCTGGCTCCCGTCGTTACCGCGCTGCTATATTTGCTGATCTTCTCCCATGTATTGTCGAGCCATGTGCAAGTGTACGAAGGTGTGCATTACACCGCGTTTTTGGTTCCGGGGCTGGTGATGATGTCGGTGCTGCAAAACGCCTTCGCCAATAGCTCGTCCAGCCTGATTCAATCCAAGATCACCGGCAATATCGTGTTCGTATTGCTGCCGCCGATTTCTTACGCGCAGTTTTTTCTCGCTTATGTCGCGGCGGCGATCGTGCGCGGCATGGTGGTGGGTCTGGGCGTGTTTTTGGTCGCGATGTGGTTTGCCGATATCCCGCTGCGCCATCCCTGGTGGGCCATGACTTTCGCGCTGACCGGCAGCGCTATTTTGGGCATCCTGGGCGTGATCGCGGGCATCTGGGCCGACAAATTCGACCAATTGGCTGGGTTTCAAAATTTCATTATCGTGCCGCTGACTTTTTTGTCCGGCGTGTTCTACTCGATTCACTCGCTGCCGCCTTTCTGGCAGGCCTTGTCGCACGCGAACCCGTTCTTCTACATGATAGACGGCTTTCGCTACGGTTTTTTCGGCCTTTCGGACATTCCGCCGCTAAGCAGTCTTGGCGTTGTTCTCGCCTGCTGTTTGGTCTTATCATGGCTGACATTGCGGCTTCTCAAATCCGGTTACAAATTACGTCATTAAGGTACCCATGATTACTCCAGAACAAGTAAAGCGCTATATCGAAGACGGTCTGCCCTGCGACCATTTGGAAGTGAGCGGCGACGGCCAGCATTTTGAAGCCGTCATCGTCAGCCCGGAATTTCGCGGCAAAAACATGGTGCAGCAGCACCAGCGCGTGTATCAGGCGCTGGGCACGCGCATGCACGCGGAAATTCATGCCTTGTCGATGAAAACGTTTACGCCGGAAGATTGGGCGAAGCGCTAGACTTTTGCCAGAATTCATCCCGGTTTTGCCACACATTCAAATAAGAGGGCCGGTAGGCTGTGGGCATGTCAGCCTTTCAGCCCAACCTGCACATAGCATCGATGGATAAACTCCTGATTCAAGGCGGCGTGCCGCTATCCGGTGAAATTCGCATCTCCGGCGCCAAGAACGCGGCGCTGCCGATACTCTGCGCCGGCTTGCTCACCGAAAACGCGCTTACACTGACCAATGTGCCGCATTTGCACGATGTCACCACCATGCTCAAGCTGCTTGGACAGATGGGCGTGCAGGTGTCGCTGGACGAGAAAAAAGGCTTATCGCTGGACGGCGGCAATATTCATAACCCCGTCGCACCGTATGAAATGGTGAAGACCATGCGCGCCTCGATCTTGGTGCTGGGGCCGCTGCTGGCGCGTTGTGGCGAAGCGCGCGTGTCGCTGCCGGGCGGTTGCGCCATCGGTTCGCGCCCGGTCGATCTGCATATCAAAGGCCTGCAAGCCATGGGCGCGGAAATCGACATCGAACACGGCTACATCGTGGCGCACGCCAAGCGCCTCCAGGGCGCGCGTATTTTCATGGACATGGTATCGGTCACCGGCACCGAGAATTTAATGATGGCGGCGGCGCTGGCGGAAGGTATAACCGTCATCGAAAACGCCGCGCGCGAGCCGGAGGTGGTAGACCTCGCGGCGTGCTTAAATGCGATGGGTGCGCGGGTCGAAGGCGCGGGCGGCGA
>DAIAMA010000244.1 GCA_027438535.1 bacterium | reverse complement strand
AGATGGCGGGGGTGCCGTATCACTCTGTGGAACAGTATCTGGCGAAGTTGATGAAGCTCGGTTTGTCGGTCGCGATCTGCGAACAGATCGGCGATCCGGCTACCAGCAAGGGGCCGGTCGAGCGCCAAGTCGCGCGCATCCTCACCCCCGGCACGGTTACCGATAGCGCATTGCTCGACGAGCGGCGCGAGGCCTATGTCATGGCGCTGCTGCCATTGCCCGATAAAATCGGATTGGCGTGGCTAAGCCTCGCCGGCGGGCGCTTTTGCGTGGCCGAGATCATGCCCGACGAGCTGGCTTCTTTCATCGAACGTATCCAGCCTGCCGAGCTGCTCATTCCGGAAGAAGCGGTGCTGACGCTGGATAATAAGCTCGTACCGAAACGCCTGCCGCAATGGCAATTCGATCTCGATGCCGCGCAACGCGCGCTCACCCAGCAATTCGGCACGCAGGACCTCGCCGGTTTCGGCGTGGAGCAAATGCACGCCGCGATCAAAGCGGCGGGCGCGCTGCTCGCTTATGTGAAGCATACCCAGCGTGCGGCGCTGCCGCACATCGTGCGCATCAGTGCCGAGCGTCAGAGCGCCTATGTGCTGATGGACGCCGCCACGCGCCGCAATCTGGAACTCACCGAAACCCTACGCGGCGAAGCCGCGCCCACGTTGCTGTCGCTGCTCGATACCAGCGCCGGGGCGATGGGCAGCCGTTTGCTGCGGCATTGGCTGCATCATCCGCTGCGCGACCGGCAAGCGATACTCGCGCGGCTCGACGCCATTTCCGCGCTCACGGAAGGCGCGCCCACGCCGCGCTATGCGGCCGTGCATGGCCTATTGCGCGGCATGGCCGACATCGAGCGCATCGTGGCGCGCGTGGCGCTGCGTACTTCGCGTCCGCGCGATCTTGCTTCCCTGCGCGATAGCCTCGCGTTGTTGCCGGCATTGCATACGCTGTTGGGTTCCGTGGCCAGTGCGCACATCGCGCAATTATTGCAAGCGGCGCGCCCGCAAGATGCCGTCGTGGATCACCTTGCGCGCGCGCTGAAGCCCGAGCCTTCGGCCGTGCTGCGCGAAGGCGGCGTGATCGCCGATGGTTTCGATGCCGAGTTGGACGAGCTGCGCGCCATTCAGAGCAATTGCGGAACATTTTTGCTGGCGCTCGAAGCGCGCGAGCGCGAGCGCAGCGGCATCGCGAATTTGAAAGTCGAATACAACAAGGTACACGGTTTCTATATCGAAGTCGGCAAGGCGAATAGCGAACGCGTGCCGGACGACTATCGCCGCCGCCAAACGCTCAAAAACGCCGAGCGCTACATCACGCCAGAGTTGAAAGCGTTCGAAGACAAGGCGCTTTCCGCCTCGGAGCGCGCCTTGGCGCGCGAGAAGTGGCTGTTCGAGCAAGTGCTCGATCGACTGCAGCCGCATATCGCCGCCTTACATGCGGCAGCACTCGCGATCGCGGAACTGGATGTGCTGGCGGCGTTCAGTGAGCGCGCCGTCACGCTGAATTATGTGATGCCGGAATTCACCGACCAACCCAAGCTCGAAATCATCGGCGGCCGGCATCCGGTGGTGGAAGGGCAAGTCGATCCCTTCATCGCCAACGACACGCGGCTTTCGCGCGCACGCCAGATGCTGCTCATCACCGGCCCTAACATGGGCGGTAAATCCACCTATATGCGCCAGACCGCGCTGATCGTGCTGCTCGCGCATTGCGGCTGCTTCGTCCCGGCGAGCCGTGCGCTGATCGGGCCGGTGGATCAAATCTTCACCCGCATCGGCGCCTCCGACGATCTTGCCTCGGGACGCTCCACCTTCATGGTGGAAATGACCGAGACCGCGAATATTTTGCACAATGCCACCAACGAGAGCTTGGTCTTGTTGGACGAAATTGGGCGCGGCACCTCCACCTTCGATGGCTTAGCGCTGGCCTACGCCGTGGCGCGCCAGCTCGCGGAAAAAACCGGCTGCTATACGCTCTTCGCCACGCACTATTTCGAGCTCACGCGGCTGGCGCAAGAACTCAAGCAAATCGCCAACGTGCATCTCTCGGCGGTGAAACACAAAGACAGCATCGTGTTCCTGCATGCGGTGGAAGACGGACCGGCGAGCCAGAGCTATGGTCTCGAAGTCGCGCAGCTCGCCGGCGTGCCGGGCAATGTGATCGCGCAAGCGCGGCGTTATCTGGTGAGTTTGGAAAACCAAAGCGTGGCGCGCGCGGGGCAGGGCGATTTGTTCGCACCAGTGCCGGAGGCACAGACGCATCCGGTATTGGAGCGCTTAGCGGAAATTAAGCCCGATGAGTTAACGCCCAAAGCGGCGTTGGATGTGTTGTATGCATTGAAAAAGCTGGATGAGCGCGATTAAATTTTTTCACGGGGGAATGTCATTTGCTGCGATTGCGCTGGGCTGTTGATTTGCGCGCATGTTTGCGCCATTAAGCTAGGGAAGGTCTGAAGAAGCCCCAATTTTCATGAGCGAATCGCATGCATGATCGTCAGCGGCGGGTTTTTGGTGTGATAC
>DAIAMA010000243.1 GCA_027438535.1 bacterium | reverse complement strand
CGGTACTGCTCAACTTCGCGCGCGAGGGCATCGTCGACGATAAAGCGGCGGTAGCCGCAATCAACGCCGGTAAGCTGCGCGCCTATATCTGCGACTTTCCGGCCAATGCGCTCAAGGGCTGCGCCGGCGTGGTGACGCTGCCGCATCTCGGCGCGTCGACCCAGGAAGCCGAATACAACTGCGCCATCATTGTGGCCGAGCAAGTGCGCGATTATTTGGAAAACGGCAATGTGCTGAACGCGGTGAACTTTCCCAATGTTTCCATGCCGCGCGAATCGCAGTACCGATTGGCGATCGCCAATGCCAATGTGCCGAACATGGTGGGGCAAATCTCTACCGCGGTGGCCGATGCCGGGCTCAATATTCACAATATGGTCAATAAATCCAAAGGCGATATTGCATACACTCTGGTCGATCTCGATAGCGCAATGCCGCAAGCGGTCATCGACAAAATTGCCGGTATTAAGGGCGTGCTGATGGTGCGCGCGATCTAAGCACGATGTCCGACGAACTACAAAATCTACGCGCCGAGATTGACGGCATCGACGATGAGTTGTTGAAACTCATCAGCCGACGCGCGCAGCGCGCGCAAGCCATCGGCCGCTTGAAGCAGGGCAGCGTGTACCGTCCGGAACGCGAAGCGCAAATCCTGCGCCGCATCAAGGATGCCAACCCCGGGCCCTTATCCAGCGAGACCGCGGCGCGTTTGTTCCGCGAAATCATGTCGGCCTGCCTGGCGCTGGAAAAGCCGCTCACGGTGGCCTATCTCGGCCCGCAGGGCACCTTCACCCAAGCGGCGGCGCAGAAGCAGTTCGGCCATGCGGCGCAGACCGCGGATTGCGCCTCGATCGATGAAGTATTCCGCAAGGTCGCGGCGCGCCAGACGGATTACGGCGTGGTGCCGGTGGAAAATTCCACCGAAGGCGCGATCGGCCGCACCTTGGATTTGCTGCTCGATACGCCGCTCAAAATTTGCGGCGAGGTAGTGCTGCGCGTGCATCAGCACCTGCTGAGAAAAACCGCCGGACTCGAGAATATCAAGACCGTTTATTCTCATCCGCAGTCCTTTGCACAGTGTCACGAATGGTTGAATCAGAACCTGCCGAACGTGAAACGCGTCAATGCCGCAAGCAATGCCGATGCGGCGCGGTTGGCGGCGGAAGAAGAAATAACTGCCGCGATCGCGGGAGAAGGCGCGGCGGAGCACTATAAGCTCCACATGGTGGTGCAAAACATCGAGGATGAGCCGGACAATACCACGCGCTTTTTGGTGCTGGGCGGCCATGATGCCGCTCCTTCGGGCCGCGATAAAACGTCGATTGTGATGGCCGCGCCCAACCGGCCGGGCGCGGTGCATGATTTGCTCGGCCCATTCGCGCGCAACGGGGTCAGCATGACCAAGCTGGAGTCGCGTCCTTCCGGCGCGGGGCTATGGGAATATGTGTTTTATGTGGATGTCGAAGGCCACCAGCAGGATGGGCCGGTGGCGAATGCGATTACGGAATTGAAAGGACTCGCGCCGTTTTTCAAGGTGCTAGGTTCCTATCCCATGGCCGTGCTTTGAGTGATTAGGGGATTAAGGGAGTGGTGATTCGATAATCACCGATTACCCGATCGCCGTTAACCGAATTTAAATATGGAACTATGTGATTTCGCGCCCGGCTATATCCGGGCGATCGCGCCTTATCAGCCCGGCAAGCCGATTGCGGAATTGGCGCGCGAGATGGGGCTCCAAGAGACCGGCATCGTCAAGCTCGCTTCCAACGAAAACCCCTTGGGACCGGGCCCGGCGGCACTGGCGGCGATCCGCGCTTGCTTGCCGGAATTGGCGCGCTATCCGGATGGCAATGGCTTCGAACTGAAGGCGGCGCTGGCCAAGCGTTACGGCGTGACAGCGGAGCAAATCGTGCTCGGCAACGGCTCGAACGACGTATTGGAATTCGCGGCGCGCGCTTTTTTGACGCCGAATACATCGGCGATCTACTCGCAGCATGCCTTCGCGGTGTATCCGCTGGTAGTGCAGGCGATGGGCGCGCGCGGCATCGAAGTGCCGGCGCGGGATTTCGGCAACGATCCGCAAGCGCTGTTGGACGCGATAGAAGACGATACGCGCATGCTGTTCATCGCCAATCCCAATAACCCGACCGGGACGCTGCTGTTGCCCGATGCCTTGCTGCGTTTGATCGAACGCATTCCGCGCACGGTGCTGGTGGTTCTGGACGAAGCCTACAACGAATACCTGCCGGCGGAATGCCGCTATGACAGCGTCAGCTGGCTGAAGGATTTCCCCAACCTGATCATCTCGCGCACCTTCTCCAAAGCCTACGGCCTGGCCGGGCTGCGCGTCGGCTATGCGTTCGCCGATGCGCAGGTGGCCGACATGATGAACCGCGTGCGCCAGCCGTTCAACGTCAACAGCCTGGCGCAGGCTGCCGCGGTAGCGGCGCTGCAGGATACGGATTTTGTGCGCCAGACCTTCGAGCTGAATCTGCGCGGCATGAAGCGGATAGTGGAGGGTCTGGCGAAGCTGGGACTGG
>DAIAMA010000242.1 GCA_027438535.1 bacterium | reverse complement strand
CGCATGGGTGGGTTGCTGGGCGCAACCCATCATATTCAAGGTGGCCGCGGCCATGATGCTCAGAACCAAAACGCGCAAGTATTTCATATTATCTCCTTCAAAATTATAGATATATGCATCTTTTATACCCCTGCGCGGCCGGAATTCGGCTACCGAGTGCGCGGAGCAGTCCATGATCATAAAACAGGATGGGCCGGTTGCGCCAAATTTTTTATCGGCGCCCGCTTCTCATAGCTCGTTATGCGTGCCGTCGCAGAAGGGCAGCGTCTCGCTCATGCGGCAGCCGCAGAGCCACACGCTGCCCGTGGTCTCGGCGACGAACGCAATCGGCTCGACGCCGCTGCCTTCATGCGAACCATCGCACCACGGTTGGTTTTTGCTCTTGCCGCAAGCGCAATACCAATACTCCTTGCCAGCTTCCACTTGAACTTCATACGGTGCGTTTTGCACGATCATTTCTCCTTCAAAATTAAGTCGTCTTATCCCCACCCAGCATACGGGTTTGTGCCGGGGCGGCAGGGCCGGTACAATATGCCACAAATGGCAGCGCCATGGAGAACGTAAACCTCACGCATCACTTTCTGATCGCCATGCCCAACATGGCGGATCCCTATTTTTCCAAGTCGCTCACCTATATTTGCGAGCATAACGAGCAAGGCGCGCTTGGTATCGTGGTGAATCGCGCAATCGACCTAACCCTGTCTTCGCTGCTCGACCAACTCGATATCCCGGCGGACAACCTCGAGATCGGCAATACCCAGGTCCATTTCGGCGGCCCGGTGCAAATGGATCGCGGCTTCGTGCTGCATCAACCGCTGGGGCAATGGCAATCGACGCTGCAAGTGAATGACAACATCGGCCTCACGACATCCAAGGATATTTTGCAAGCGGTGGCGCACGGCGCGGGGCCAAGCAAGTTTTTCGTCACGCTGGGTTACGCCGGCTGGGCGCCGGGGCAACTGGAACATGAGATTTCGCTTAACGCGTGGCTGACCGTGGCGGCCGATACTAGTTTGATTTTCGATCTCTCGCTGGAGACGCGCTTCGACGCGGCAATGCAGTTACTGGGAATTAACGCATCGAATTTATCGGAGGATGCGGGGCATGCATAATACTCATTCCGGGTTGCACGTTCCGGGCTCCGGGTTCGCGTGTTAAGCATGGAATTATCCAGCATGCCAAACGCTCGCCGCGAAACCCGGAACGCGCCAGCGGGAACCGTCTTAGCCTTCGACTTCGGCGAAAAACGCATCGGCGTGGCAATGGGAGAAACGGCATTAAAAATGGCACACCCGCTTACCACCATTCAGGCAACGCGCAACGACACCCGCTTTCTGGCCATCGGCAAATTGATCGCCGAATGGCAGCCGGTGCGGCTAATCGTAGGCCTCCCCAAACATATGGACGGCACCGAGCACACCATGACCGGGCGCTGCCGCCGCTTTGCTCAGCAGTTGCAAGGCCGCTATGGGCTGCCCGCGGAACTGGTGGATGAGCGGCTCACTTCCGCCGAAGCGCAAGACATGCTGCGCGGCTTCGGCCGGGCCGGCAAACAAGATAAGCACTTGATCGATCAACTTGCGGCACAACGCATCTTACAAGCCTATTTCGACCAGCATGCCACTGCCTGACGCCGAACAACTCGTGCGACAACTCGCGCTCGCGCTCAAGCCGCGGCTGCGCCCCAATACGGCATTGGTCGGCATCCACAGCGGCGGCGCATGGGTAGCGCAGAAGGTGCACCAACAACTGGACGGGAAATTACCCTTGGGTAGCTTGGATATTTCCTTCTATCGCGACGACTTCAACCGCATCGGCTTGCACCCGCTGGTGGCGCCCTCCGACATTCCGTTCGAGGTGGAAGGCGCGCATATCATTCTGATCGACGACGTGCTCTATACCGGCCGCACGGTGCGCGCCGCGATGAACGAACTTTACGATTATGGCCGGCCGGCGGCGATCGAACTCGCGGTGCTGATCGATCGCGGCGGGCACGAATTGCCGATCACGGCAAATGTCGTCGGCGCGCATATGACCCTCGCCGAGGATCAAACCATTCAAGTCAGCCTGAATTCCGACAACCAACTTACCCTGAGTCTGCACGAACGCCGAGATGCCCCCTAATCCCCAACTCACCGACTCCGGCGCACTGCGCCACCTGCTCACCATCGAAGGCTTATCCGCCAAGCTCATCCATTCCATTCTCGACACCGCCGAATCCTTTGTCTCTGTCGGCGAGCGCGAGGTGAAAAAAGTCCCGCTGCTGCGCGGCAAGTCGATTTTCAACCTGTTCTTCGAGGCATCGACCCGCACCCGCACCACGTTCGAGATCGCCGCCAAGCGCCTCTCGGCCGATGTGGTGAATCTCAACGTCAGCGCCTCGTCCCAATCCAAGGGCGAGACCCTGCTCGACACCGTAGACAACCTCTCGGCGATGGGCGCCGACATGTTCGTGGTGCGCCATGCGCAATCCGGCGCGGCGCATTTCATCGCGCGCCACGTCGCGCCGCACATCCACGTCATCAACGCCGGAGATGGGCGACATGCG
>DAIAMA010000241.1 GCA_027438535.1 bacterium | reverse complement strand
CCAGTTAGCCGGCGGGTAAACGTAATAGACCTTCTCCATCGGCATCGCCTCTCATTCCAAGTACAACCCTATAAATTTAGCTATGGTCAACCCGCAAGCTTTGTGTTAAATTCTGGCCAGTCTGACCAGAATTAATACCAGCGTTAACGGAGGCTATCATGCACAGCGAATGGCAACTGCAAGAAGCGAAGGGCAACTTCAGCCAGCTTATCAAGCGGGCGGCGGGCGGCGACGCCCAAGTGGTCACCGTGCACGGCAAACCGGCGGCGGTAGTGGTTTCGGCGGAAGAATACGCCCGGCTCACGCGCCGCCGGGGCAAACTCTCCAGCGCGCTGCTACGTCCCGAACTGGCGGCGGAAGACCTGGATATTTCCCGTAGCCGCGACACCGGGCGCGACATCGAGCTATGAGCTGGCTGCTGGACACCTGCGCGCTTTCCGAATACGCCAAAAAAATCCCCGCGCCGCAAGTGATCGCCTGGCTGGATGAGCAGGATGAAGCCAGCCTCTATCTCAGCGTGATTACGATAGGCGAAATCGAAAAAGGCATCCTCAAGTTGCGCGCCGCCGACCCGCGCCGCAGCCAAAAACTTACCGCCTGGCTAGGCAAGGTGGAGCAGCGCTTCGCTGGTCGCATCCTGCCGCTCGATGCCGCCGCACTCCACGTCTGGGCGCAAATCACCGCGCACACCGAACTGACCGGGCAACCCCTCCCGGTGATGGACGCCCTGCTCATGGCCACTGCGCAATGCCACGGTCTCACCGTGGTCACCCGCAACGCGCAGGATTTCGCGCTGTACCCGCAAGTGTTCAACCCCTGGGCGCTGTAAGCAACCCACCTGGCACCCCGATACCCTGCTCACGGATTACTTTCCCGAACATGCAGGCGCTAAGTGGCCAGGTTTGAAAATAATGCGGCGCGAAAATACCGGCGACAATCACGCGATCGTCGAATTCGACGCGCGTTATAAGATTCGCGGCAAGGCGCACCGGCTGTGTGAAGTAAGCAGTTTTGAGCGCATCGATGGGTGTTGGTACTACGTCGACGGTGCGTTTCCGCTAAAATAAATTTTTCCGGAGCGGCGCAATAGGGACGAAGTCGTGATCTCTTTTCATACTCAAAGCAATTAAGCACTTCTCGACTTCGCTCTTCATATCTAGATCGAACGTTACAAAGACCCGCTTGTAGCGGTTCTTAATAAATCGGAGCAGTACCGTGTTCTTCAACGTTCCAGTCCCATCGTACGAAATAATATCGCCTTCAAAGGCAAGCGCGTTCGATCCATGAGCCGGATCGCGGAGCATCTCGAAGTACTGCTTATCCGTTTCACCTTCGACCAGAAGAATAGCGTCGCTGCTGCTGCCAAAGAGTTTTTGCCACGGCTTGAACTCGTCTGAACTCATTCCGAGCGCCTGCCCAAAGGGTGCCATCCAGTTTTCGCCAGTGCTGTCTATTCGTTGAGTTTCACGTAATTGCCCATAATGGGAACGTCGCTCCAGAAGTATGTTTGACTCCGGCCGGTTCAGACTTAACAGGTAAGGGCTATGCGTCGTCACAAGCACCTGCACTCGAAATTCTTCGGCTAAATCCTGGAGAACGCGACCGAACTCTGCCTGTGCATAGGGATGCAGAAAGCTTTCGGGTTCTTCAATGACAATGAGCGGGGTAATTTTCCCGGCAGAGGCCTCAGCATCGCCAATCTGTTTTGCCCGGAATAGTGCGCGCAGAATCAGCGTCCTATTCTGGGTACCACTCCCCCAATTGTCGAGCGTCACGTCGTGCTTGCTATCCCCGAGCGTCAAGTTGAATGGGAGCCACCCTAAATCGAACGCTGTAACTGATAAACCCACCTTGTACTTAGTTTCGAGGCGACCGAGAAGGCCTTCAAGCTCCTGCTGTTGACCTTTCGCGATCTTCTGTAATCCCTTGTCCATATCCTTCTTGAGCTTTTCCAAAGCTGCTGCGGCCTCACCCGATAGCTCTCGGAGCTGACCGAATCCCTCACGATAACTAAGTCTGGCGAGCTCGTTCTGGGGGGAGTTATGAAAGATGATACTTCGCGAACTCTGTAACTTTTGAAGACCTCCTGTGCTTCTATCCCGACGAATGTCTTGCCTCCACTAGATACCGCAACCTTTGGAGACGGTTTCTCATTTGAGTAAATCGCGTCCATTTGAAGATCAAGTATTTGCGTCGTCTCCTCCAATAACAGTTGGCGGATCAGAAACTGGTAGAGACCTGCATCACGTATCTTGTCTATTTCCAGTTTGAGCGTGATTTGAATGGACCGCTGTTCCGGGGGTGTATCGAGCCACTTTGGATAATCGTCTTTCAGCGAGACATCATCATCCTCACCTGGATAATAGGGCGGTTCATCGTCTTTCATCATCGCGCGTATTGCGCGAATGACGTTTGTCTTTCCCGAATCATTGGGACCGCAGAGCGCCGCATATGAGACAGGGAAGTCGAGTTGTAACGAGTCGACCGTCCGGTAGTTGTGTATTGAGAGCGAGGTGAGCTTCATGTGAGTAATTAGGGTATTGCTAGCTGTTTACCAGACTAACTGA
>DAIAMA010000240.1 GCA_027438535.1 bacterium | reverse complement strand
GGAAGACGGCCCGTGGATGCGAATGTTCCGCAATGCGCGTAAGTGGATCGGTTAAACTAAACAGGTTTTAGCCGCCAGAGGTCTTGGCCGGACGTCGCTTGTATTTAAGTGCCGAGCCCCCATTAATGGTAAGTCCATGTAAACGGAAATAAGTGCGATGCAATACAAGGACTACTACAAAATTCTCGGCGTGAAGCGCGAGGCCTCGGAAGACGAAATCAAGAAGGCCTATCGCAAGCTCGCGCGCAAATATCATCCGGACGTTTCGAAAGAAAAAAACGCGGAAGAGAAGTTTAAAGAAGTGAACGAAGCGCACGAAGTATTGAGCGATAAGGAGAAGCGCGCCGCTTACGATCAGCTCGGCGCTTACCGGCCAGGGCAGGATTTCCGGCCGCCGCCGGGATGGGAGCAGCAGTTCGGGCATGGCGTGCGCTTCGGCGACGGCGATATGGATTTTGGCGATTTGTTTTCGCAAATGTTTGGCGGCGGCATGGGCGGTGCGCATGGACGACGCGCCGGGCGCGGCTTCGCTCAAGCCGGTCAGGACTATGAAGTGGCGCTGGAGATTAGCCTGGAAGAAGCCTACCAGGGTGCGGAGAAAACCCTGCAAATCGAAGTGCCGGAGCCGAGCCCGCAGGGTTTTATGATGCGCGTGCCGCGTAGCATCAAGGTGCGCATTCCGAAAGGCGCGACGGAAGGCCAGCGACTGCGCGTGCCGGGCAAAGGCGGCTCGGGTCAGCACGGCGGCGCGGCCGGCGATTTGTATTTGCGCATTGCCTTCCTGCCGCATGCTTGGTTCAAGCCGAACGGGCATGATCTGACGCTCGACGTGCCGCTTACGCCATGGGAGGCGGCGCTAGGGGCAAGCGTGGAGGTTCCGACGCTGGCGGGTAAGGTGCGGCTCAAGGTGAAGCCGGGCAGCAGCTCCGGACAGAAAGTGCGGCTGACGGGCAAAGGCCTGCCCAAACCCAGTAGCGGACACGGTGATCTGTACGCGGTGTTTCAGATCGCCACGCCGGAGACTTTGAGCGACACGGAGCGCAAGCTGTTCGAAGAACTGCAACAGGTGTCGGATTTCAATCCGCGCGTATTTTAATCAATCTGCTATCCACGAGAAAAATTTTGAACCACGGAGTACGCGGAGGACACGGAGGAAAAGCAAAACTATTTATATCGCGAAGGACACAAAGGTACGCAAAGGAAAATCAAGAACGGGTTTACTTCGTGTCCTCCGCGTACTCCGTGGTGAAATGATCTTGAGGGTTTTAACGGACAAAAAAACGGCGCTGCATTGCAGCGCCGTTTTTACTTGCAGCCGCCGGATTATTTCTTCTGGGCGGGCGCTGCCGGAGCCGGGATAGTTGTCGGCGCGGCGGGCGCTTGGGTACTCATGTAGTCGATCTTGGCCTTGCTGCGCAGCTCTTCGAGATATTTGCGCAACTGTTCTTGCTCCACGCGCGGGATCAGATTTTTCTTCACTTCCTCGAATGTGGGCATGGCTTTGATATCTTCGACGCGGATCACGTGCCAGCCGAAAGGAGTCTGTACCGGTACTTTGGAGGTTTCCCCTTTCTTCATCGCGGTCAGGGCTTGCGCGAACTGCGGCACATAGGCCGAAGGCGCGTTATATCCCAGATCGCCGCCCTTGGCGGCCGAGCCCTTGTCGATCGATTTACTGCTGGCCAGCTTTTCGAAATTCGCGCCTTTCTTGAGTTGCGCGATGATGTCTTTGGCCTCTTTCTCGGTTTTCACCAGAATGTGGCGCACATGATATTGCTTGTCGCCGATCTGGGCCTTGATCTTATCGTATTCGGCTTTGAGCTGGTCATCGGTCGGCGTGTGGGATTTGATGAAGTTTTGCATGAAGGCATTGACCAGAATCGCTTGTTTCGCCAACTCGGTTTGCTGCTTCACTTCCGGGCTTTTTTCCAGGCCCAGCTTGATCGCATCCTGGCGCGCGAGTTCGCGGCTGATCGCTTCTTCGAGCAGCGCTTTGCGCACTTCCGGCGTATCGGGCGCGCCTTGGGCAGCGCTTTGGCGCAGCAATACATCCAGCGCCGATTGATGGATGGCGGTGCCGTTCACGGTCGCCAAAACGGCATCCGTGGATTTTTTATCGTCCTGGGCATTGCAGGCGTTGAGCAGCACTAGGCTGCCAAGCGCGAGCAGGACGATGCGGGTTTTGACGTTGCGCATGAAGGTTCCTTTTTAGTTGCGGGTTGAGAAAAATTCGTCGGGAGTATGGGCTTTGATGCTCAGCGCGTGAATCCGGCTATGCATCAAGTCGCCCAGTAAATCGTAAATCTTGCGATGGCGCGCGAGCGTGGGCTGGCCGGTAAAGGCATCCGACACGATGGTGAGGGGCGAGGACGAGCCGCAACTCGCGCCGGGCGAATATACGGAGCGCATGTTTTGCGTGCTGTTCAACGAGGAGCTGGGTGCGGTGGTGCAGGTGGCCGAGGCCAACCGCGAGGCGTTCGAGGCGCTGCTGGTCAAGTACGCGCTGGCCGGGATCAGCCATCGCATCGGCCGGCCCAAGGAGAAACTCGGTATCAAGCTGTTCCTCGG